>CACYGK010000052.1 GCA_902774005.1 uncultured Bacteroidales bacterium
CTCCTCTTAACCTTCCGGCACCGGGCAGGTGTCAGACTGTATACTTGGCCTCTATGCTTGGCACAGTCCTGTGTTTTTGGTAAACAGTTGCCTGGACCTTTTCTCTGCGCCTCACGTCGCCGTGAGGACCCCTTCTCCCGAAGTTACGGGGCTATTTTGCCTAGTTCCTTAACCACGAATCACCCAAGCGCCTTGGTATATTCTACCCGACCACGTGTGTCCGTTTACGGTACGGATGCCCGTGCGGTTAATGCTTAGCGGTTTTTCTCGGCGGTACGCTTACCCTCGCTATCAGTCTTCCCCGAAGGGAAAACCGTACTGTCAGGTTCGGCTCGGGGCGTGTACTTGACTGCGCCCTTCAGCACCTACACCCTTCAACCCCCTATTCCGTCAGGGGGCGGAGGTTTCACACCCGCGTCACCGCATCGCCCGCACGGCCAGCGACGGAATATTAACCGTCTCTGCCATCGGCCTCGCCTTTCGGCTTATCCTTAGGGTCCGGCTCACCCCGGGACGATTGACGTCGCCCGGGAAACCTTGGTCTTACGGCGAGGGGGAATCTCACCCCCTTTATCGTTACTTATACCTACATCTGCTTTTCCTGACGCTCCACACTTCCTCACGGAAGGGCTTCAAGGCGGACAGGAATGCTCCCCTACCGATACATATTGTATCCCGCGGCTTCGGCGCACAGCTTAATACCCGATTATTATCCATGCCCCCTCCCTCGACTAGTGAGCTGTTACGCACTCTTTGAATGAATGGCTGCTTCCAAGCCAACATCCTAGCTGTCATGGGGAAAGGACTTCGTTAGACTAACTTAGCTGTGACTTCGGGGCCTTAGACGGCGGTCAGGATTGTTCTCCTCTCGGGAACGGACGTTAGCACCCGCCCCCTTTCTCCAGGGCTTGGCCCGCGAGCATTCGGAGTTCGACAGGACTTGACAGGCGGTGAAGCCCTCGCATCCAACCGGTCGCTCTACCTCACGCGGGGAACGCCCCAGGCAGCACCTAAATGCTTTTCGGGGAGTACGAGCTATCTCCGGGTTTGATTGGTCTTTCGCTCCTACCCACAGCTCATCCGGAAGCTTTTCAACGCTTATCGGTGCGGCCCTCCATTCCGTGTTACCGGAACTTCAGCCTGGCCATGGGTAGATCACCCGGTTTCGCGTCTGCCGCCGGCAACTATGTGCCCGTTTCAGACTCGCTTTCGCTTCGGCTGCATATCTCGTGATACTTAACCTCGCTGACGACGGCAACTCGTAGGTTCATTATGCAAAAGGCACGCCATCACACCCCGAAGGGTGCTCTGACAGCTTGTAGGCGTACGGTTTCAGGGACTCTTTCACTCCCCTGCTAGGGGTGCTTTTCACCTTTCCCTCACGGTACTGGTTCACTATCGGTCTCCAGAGAGTATTTAGCCTTGGCGGATGGGCCCGCCGGATTCACACGGGGTTCCACGTGCCCCGAGCTACTCAGGATACTGCTAAGATTCGTCAGGCTTCGTGTAAGGGGCTGTCACCCGCTATGGCCGCACTTTCCAATGCTGTTCCACTCGCCTGATTTCTTTCCACGTCGCAGTCCTACAACCCCGCCGGAACCGGAATCCCGACGGTTTGGGCTCTTCCCCGTTCGCTCGCCACTACTGGGGGAATCACGTTTTGTTTTCTCTTCCTCCGGGTACTAAGATGTTTCAGTTCCCCGGGTTAGCTTCCGAGATCCGGGGATCAAAGGTCGCTTGCACCTACCCCCGGCTTATCGCAGCTTGCCACGTCTTTCATCGCCTTCTGGAGCCTAGGCATCCACCGTACGCCCTTACGTACTTTCGCCTGCGTGTACATTTCATTGTTCATTCAACGTACACAAGCATATACCTTGGCTATTCTTTTTTCTAGCTCTTGATTATTCGCTTGAAGAAATCAATTTTCTTTACTGAGTTTTCTACTTGTTCTTTCTTTTCTGTTCCAATATGTCAATGAACGTCCGGGTAACGAAAACGTTAACGAAAACGAAAACGATAACCCCTGGGTGGAGAATAACGGATTCGAACCGTTGACCCCCTGCGTGCAAAGCAGGTGCTCTAGCCAGCTGAGCTAATCCCCCGCAATTACGGTCTCATGGTTCACGGTGCACGGTTCACGGTTGTCTTTAACCATTAACCATTAACCATTAACCCTTAACCGACTGCGTAGTCCCTGGCAGACTTGAACTGCCGACCTCCACATTATCAGTGTGGCGCTCTAACCAACTGAGCTAAGAGACTGGCATCTGCCACTTTCGGGTGCGGCGACTGTATGTCTTACATTCTGCGACACTTTATGGATTTGAGGTTTGAGGTTTGAGGTTTGAGGTTTAAAGTCCTCTTACCTCTTACTTCTTACCTCTTTCCTTTCCTCCCCCTTTAAGGGGGATAAGAGAGGGTCCAAGAAACGAACTTTGTGCAGGAGAGCCTGAGAGGCATCTCCAGAAAGGAGGTGTTCCAGCCGCACCTTCCGGTACGGCTACCTTGTTACGACTTAGCCCCAATCACCGGTATCGCCCTAGGCCGCGCATAGACTGCTACGGACTTCAGGCGCCCCCGACTTTCATGGCTTGACGGGCGGTGTGTACAAGGCCCGGGAACGTATTCACCGCGCCATGGCTGATGCGCGATTACTAGCGAATCCAGCTTCGAGGAGTCGGGTTGCAGACTCCTGTCCGAACTGGGAGGGGATTTCATGATTCGGGGCATGTCGCCATGTCCCAGCTCTCTGTGCCCCCCATTGTAACACGTGTGTAGCCCCGGACGTAAGGGCCGTGCTGATTTGACGTCATCCCCGCCTTCCTCACACCTTGCGGTGGCAGTGCCGCCGGAGTCCCCAACTAAATGATGGTAACCGGCGGGAAGGGTTGCGCTCGTTATGGCACTTAAGCCGACACCTCACGGCACGAGCTGACGACAACCATGCAGCACCTACATACCTGCCCGAAGGAAACCCTGGTCTCTCAGGGTCGTCAGGTACATTTCAAGCCCGGGTAAGGTTCCTCGCGTATCATCGAATTAAACCACATGTTCCTCCGCTTGTGCGGGCCCCCGTCAATTCCTTTGAGTGCGGACTACCAGGGTATCTAATCCTGTTTGATACCCGCACCTTCGTGCCTCAGCGTCAGTAACCGGTACGGAAAGCTGCCTACGCGATCGGAGTTCTTCGTGATATCTATGCATTTCACCGCTACACCACGAATTCCGCCTTCCCTCACCGTACTCAAGAAAAACAGTTTCAACCGCTGGGCGTGGTTGAGCCACGCGATTTCACGGCTGACTTGTTCTCCCGCCTACGCACCCTTTAAACCCAATAAATCCGGATAACGCTCGGACCTTCCGTATTACCGCGGCTGCTGGCACGGAATTAGCCGGTCCTTATTCACCGGGTACATGCAGGGCGCCACACGTGACGCCGGTTATTCCCCGGAAAAAGCAGTTTACAACCCGTAGGGCCGTCATCCTGCACGCTACTTGGCTGGTTCAGGCTCTCGCCCATTGACCAATATTCCTCACTGCTGCCTCCCGTAGGAGTCTGGTCCGTGTCTCAGTACCAGTGTGGGGGACCTTCCTCTCAGAACCCCTACCGATCGACCCCGCCGGCAAGCTAATCGGACGCATCCCCATCACATGCCTGTTTCACTTACATGTCATGCGACAAATAAGCATATCGGGACTTAATCCTCATTTCCAAGGGCTATTCCCGGGCATGTGGCAGGTTGGATACGCGTTACTCACCCATTCGCCGGTCGCCGGCAAGAGTAGCAAGCTACTCTCCCGCTGCCCCTCGACTTGCATGTGTTAAGCCTGTAGCTAGCGTTCATCCTGAGCCAGGATCAAACTCTTCATTGTAAAAATTTAGCTTTGCAAAATTTTTACGAATCTCTCTCGCGACTCGGCATAGCGAAAGTAAACTTTCCTCTGCGCTCGCTGCTCGGAGAATTGTAAAATTGCATTATACTGTTGATCCTACCCAGGCTTCCTGCATCGTTCGATTCATTGTATATCGTTTAAAAAGATATATCTTATCGTAATTGACGTTTCTTTTTGACTTGCATTCTTTCTGCATTGTCTTCCATTTTTGTGTCGCAGTCTGTCAAAGAACTCTTTCTTTTTTTCAAAAAACTTTAAATGTGCACTAACCTATTATATTATAAATAATGTAGTATAGGCATGCACAATAGAAAACTCATTGATATTTTGTTTATGAGAAATAAATATACGTATCTTTGCAAGTGATAGGAAATCGCCACACATAAAAGAATAAAGTAAGTAACAATGAAGAAATATGAGAGTAACTTGCCGACGTTCGCGTTTGGATTCTTATTTTATTGCCTAATCTGCGCCGTTGTGAGTTGTCTGCCGTGGGGCAGTTATGGTTGGATGACGAGGTTGGATTTCGACCACAAGAGTATGGATTCATGCTATGCTGCCGCCACGAAACATGTACTGACGGAGCCACTGCAACTGAATTGCTGCGTCGGCACCGCTGAACTGAGTCCCGGTGACTCGGTGCTGATTCTGGGACAATACCGCGATCTGCCTGATGAGCTCAGCAGGAGCACACGCCTCGTGATACATTCACTCACCTATGGCATACGCGGCGTGGGCCATATTTACGGGCTGGAATATCCGAGGATGTTCTTGCATGACGGCGCACGCGACGATGATTATTTCTTCTTCCATTTGATTGCCTACGAAGAGGATTTAGAGAAACTGGTAGGACAGAAGTTGGAGCAGGTAGAGTCGCAGTACGGTCCGGCACGCTATATCTATCCAGGGAACGATAGTCTAATGATAGCGCCTTTCTTCGGTTACGACCTGATGACTAAAGATGGCAAATACCAGAAGGGCCTCGTGCTGAAGTTCGCATCCGACGGCACACTGCAGTCGTTCGCTCCCATACGCCAGAGCCGTCCGTTCTATTGGAAATGGGTAGCAAAGATTGCAAACTTTTGGATGAGCCATTCGGCTACTTACTTCAAACCAGGCATTTATACCCGCAGCAAGTATATTCCCATCATCAGCAATGTCACCACGCTTCTTCCCTGGCTCTTACGAGGGTTCTCAGCCTTTATCGATCTTCTACTCCTCTCGCTGGTTGGTCTTTTTGCGCTCTGGATAGTAGAGCATTACATGTACCCCGACAAATCGGTGAGCAACCTGGATACCGAGCTCTTTGTCTTCTTCATCGTGTCATTTTACTCCTTCTTCTATATCCTTTTTACGATGGAGTTCGGACCAGCGTTGTTTGGCTTCATAATGTTAGGCTGTGGTATCGTCTTTAGCAGTCTGAGCGTGGAGGATATCCGCTGTTCGAAATGCCATAATATGGTTGAGTTTGAGTTCGTCCGCAATACCGACGGCCGGCTCGTCACGACAACCTATACCAACCATCACTCCTCTACGAGCAATTACCACAGAACATCAGATAGTGATTACGAACGAAATGTTCACCACATTATTGATACAACATCTTACGATCTCACACACTATGTCACGAAAGACATCGAGACCCGCCATGAATATGATTCATGCTACCGCTGTCCCATCTGTGGAGAGACATCCTGGCGCCATCACTCCGATTTCATTAGTCGCAACAAACACAGCCATGTGACTGGTAAGGAACATGTGGTGGAGACCAAGAAGTACTATTAATGAGTAACATCTCGTCAGAGCCTTGGAGTGCACATCCATGGTTTAAGGTTCAAAAATTTGCATGATACTCCTAGCCATGAGCCATTAACCTTGAAGCATGAACCATACAAGACAGGTACCAGTCCCCTTTGTCAAAAGCAAATCCCCGACATCTGCAAACAGACATCGAGGAAGTATATCAGTTATGATATAGTGTATGTTTATTTAGTGAAAGTTTTTTATTTTCCTTGGTCTCATAGTGATGAACCGGAGTTCCACTGAGACGAGACGAGTGGAGAACGGATTTACGGTTTATATTCTTTTATGACGGTGAGTTTGTCGCCCTTCAGGGAGACAAGGAAGAAGTGTGGGATGCGGATGGTGATGTCTCCACGTTTGGAATGGGAGTGGACTGCCATGAGCTGATTGCCCTTGAAGTCGGTAAAGAGCATACCGTGTCCGAAGTTTGGAGGAGTGATGGGTACAAGTTCCTGTACCCAAGGACCATCGAGGGTACCGGATTCGGAGTAGGCTACACCTTGTGTATATACATCGTAAACCCAACTGGTCCAGAGCATACCGAGACGTCCCGTAGAAGTAGTAAAGAGGAAAGGACCGTCGGTGACTTTGTTAGGATGGTCGTCACCGAAAGGTGACCTCTCTCGGCTCCAAGGAGAGTCACTTGCGCGGAAAAGTAGTTTGCGTTCCCCTATAGTTCCGCTTAGGTCGGGTTTGAGTTCTATTTTCTCGATTGTACCGTTTAGGTTCTGCAGCCATTCGTAGCAGAATACCATGTAGGGTTTTTTGTCTTTATCTACCCAGAAAGTACCGTCGAGTGTAGGCATATTGGCTGGCAGGTATGTAGGGTCTGCCATCGGTGTGTAGGGACCGTCGGGGGTATCTGATACAAGTACGTGGCAAGCACGGCGGTCGATGACGTTGTTTGCGACGGTATCAATCTGTACTTGCCGGTTGGTGAACGTAGCGAAGTAATAATACTTGTCGTTATACTTATGTATTTCGGCAGCCCAAATCATAGGACGTGGTCCCATCCACGAGTTGGGGTCGGTCTGTGCAACGCTGTAAGGTCCTGTCCATGTCTTCAGGTTCTTGCTCTTCCACATCAAACCTCCCGTACCGGTCATATAGTATGTCTTGGTTTTGTTGTCAGCAAAGACAAAGGGATCGGAAAGACGTATTGAGTCAGTGGGCACGTCCTCGTGGATAGTGCGGTTCTGTGCCTTCAGTGCTGTCGTAGATGTAGATAACAATGCTGCAGCTGCAAAGATGTATGCAAATGACTTCATGGGGGCCTCCTTTCTTATTTAGTTAACAGATGACGGTCGAGGTAGTTCTCGATACGTGTAAACAAATGGTTGCGTGTATTGCCACCGGTGATGTTATGGTTGCGATCAGTATATACCTGCATTTCGAACTGTACTCCAGCCTGCACCATTGCTTCGGTGAGTTCAGCTGTATTTTGATAGTGTACGTTGTCGTCGGCTGTGCCGTGAACGATGAGCAGGTCACCTTTCAGTTTCTGGTAGTGATGAAGCGGACTGGAGTCGTAACCTGTGGAGTTCTCCTGTGGTGTTCGCATATATCGCTCGGTGTATGCCGAATCGTAATAGCGCCAGTCGGTAACGGGAGCTACTGCCACTCCGCAACGGAATAAACCCCTACCCTCACACATAGACATGATGGTATTGAAACCTCCAAAGCTCCACCCCCAGATGGCGATGCGACTTTTATCGACATAAGGGAGTGTGGAGAGATAGATGGCTGTCTCTGCCTGGTCGTGCGATTCGAGAGTACCCATCTTCTTGTATGTAGCACGCTGGAACTGAGCTCCGCGACCACCCGTGCCGCGTCCGTCAACACAAACGACGAGGTATCCCTTCTGTGCCATTCGCTGTTCCCAAGCAAGAGTGCCGAAGAATCCGTTGCTGAACGAGTTGTGAACCTGCTGGTTGCCTGGTCCGCTATATTGGAACATCAGTACTGGATATTTCTTTGAAGGATTGAACCCGACCGGCTTCACCATCCATCCGTTCAGTTGGATATTGTCGACAGTAGTGAACGAGAACAACTCGACATCGCCCAACTGAAGCTTTGCCAACTTGCTCTTCAGTTCAGCATTATCCTCTACTACCTTCAGAGTCTTGCCTGAAGCAGCACATACACTCACTACCGGTGGTGTCATAAGGTTTGAGTAGGTATGAACAAAGTAGTTACAGTTCTTCGAGAACATAGCACTGTGAAAACCTTTCTCTGTCGTAATCTTAGTACGCTTGCCCGATGCATCCACCTTGCAGACATACTGTTCGAGCGGCGAACCCTCATTGCTGGCAAAATAGAAGTACTTGCCGGCAGCATCCTGTCCGTAATACCTAGTCACTTCGAAACTGCCACTAGTGAGTTGCTTCTTCAACTGACCCGTCTGAGTATCATAAAGATAAATGTGACGGAAACCATCGCGCTCACTTAGCAGGACGAACTGCGGCTGTTTGAAATCGATGTCATCGTAAGCTGTCTGTTCAACGTAGCAATCAGTAGTTTCACGAAGCAGCAGGTTTGCCGTCGTACTGCGTGCATCAGCCAGATAGAAATCCAACTGATCCTGATGGCGGTTCAGGGTGAGCACCATCAGTTTGTCGCCATTGCCAGTAAACTGAATGCGGGGGATGTATTCGTAGTCGGTAGAAATCTTAATCTCGCGAGTCACACGACTCTTGATGTCAAACGTATGGACTGTCACTTTCGGGTTCTTCTGACCTGCAAGCGGGTACTTGTAACTGTCGACCGTTCCGTCAAAACGTGCAATGTTATATAAAGGCACATCTGTCTCATCGAAGCGCATCCATGCAATCATCTCGCTGTTTGCAGAGAAGTCGAAGGCACGGTTCATCGTAAACTCCTCCTCATACACCCAGTCTGCTTTTCCATTCAGAATCTTCTCGTTGGCTCCGTCCTTAGTCACCTGACTTTCAGCATTATTGAAGAGCAGTTTGACGAGGAAGAGGTTGCCGTCACGGACGAATGCAATCACATTACCGTCGGGCGAGAACTTCGGACATTCCTGCGGTCCGCCGTTTGAGAGCGGAGCCAAAGTGTTGTTGCGTACATTATAGATATAATATGTAGCGACACGGCTGTTGCGATAAATCTGCTTGCCGTCAGTCTCAATCAGGATAATCTGTTCGTCGGGCGACATGATGTATCCGTCGAACGAATCCAACTTGTAGTTGCGTGCCGTACTGATATCGAACAGTGTAGCCACTACTTCACCATTCTTGAAGGCGCACTTCTCAATCTTTTTTCCGTCACTACTGATGCGGGCATACGTCTCACCGTCAGCAAGCGGATTCATAGACTTAATCGACTTGGGACGATACTCGCCCGATGTGATATCTTCAATAGATATCTGCTGGGCAACTGCTACGTATGCCACCATTAAACACATAAGAAATCCTACTATTGTTTTCATAGCATATAATTTTTTTACAAAAATAGATGTTTTTTTCTGAATACCTGCAAAAAACAACGGAAAAAAGCTGAAAAAAAACAAATAGCAAAGAAAAATTAAAAAAATGTTAAGTTTAGAGTACAACATTAAAAAAAAGTTTATACATTTGCAAAAATGTTAATAAAAATCAAATTATGAAAACATTTATTTATTTTCTCCGTGTTTCTCTGCCCGTTATTCTGTTGGCAGTGATGCTCACAAGTTGTGGAGAGAGCAACAAGGAGAGAGCATATATGCTGCTAGGCGAAGCTCGTATGGCTATGGTGCAGAACAACCACTGGCTTGCCCACGAACTCATCGACTCGATGCGTGTCACCTATCCGAAGGAGACTGAATGCCGTCGCGAAGCCCTGCAGTTCGTGGATTCGCTCGAACTGCACGAGGCTAAATATGAATTTGCAAAGGCTGACAGCGCCCTCACCTGCAAGCGTAACGAACTGGAGAAGATGAAACTCAACTTCATACTGGAGAAAGACGAACGCTACCAGAGCGTAGGCTATTATGTCGTTCCGTCGCAGGCAGGCAGTAAGTCTCGCCTTCATTTCTTTGCCGAGGTAAGCGAAGACGGAACCATGCAGTTGGTCACTATCGACAAGAACCGCAAATACAGTTATACTACCGTTTCGTTGCGCGAAGACCGTGGCAGCATGGCACTCCTTCCAGCCAATGCTACAGCCGACGACGCACTTATCGTAGAGAAATGCTATCAGTTGGCAAAACTCTTTGCCGACGTCAAGTTGGGTGAGGACGAGGTAAAACGACTGATGGTGAAGATACGGTTCTACGAGAAGAAGTTCGAACATCGGAAATAATTCTGCCCTACCCTTTCTATAACACAATAAAAAAAGTGCACCTCCATGAGATGCACTTTTCGTGTCTGTATCGTATCGTATCGTTGACTTATTCAGCGCGGAGAGTGTAGCGCTTGAAGTCTGTGATAGTAAGTTCCTTGTCAATTGACTGCAGGTACTGCTTTACAGAAATCTTGCTGTCGTCGATGAATGCCTGGTCGAGCAGACAGTTCTCCTTGAAGAACTTGCCGAGCATACCCTTAGCGATGTTCTCGATCATAGGCTGCTTGAGGTTAGCTTCTGCTTCCTTAGCAACAGTAGCCTTGATTTCGCGAGCCTGTGCTGCCTGTTCTGGAGTAATCCATCCCTTAGTAGTGTTAGACTCGATGTGGTCTTCAGAGTCAACATGAGCAGGGTTGATGCCAGCCTTCTTCAGTGCGTTCTCAACAGCCTTGCCAATCTGGTTCTGCTTAGCCTTGTCGATTGAAGCCTTCATCTCTGCCTCAACAGTTGCCTGTGGTACAGAAGCCTCGTCGAGAGCAACTGGGTTCATAGCTGCAACCTGCATAGCTACGTTCTTACCTACCTGAGCATCAGCCTGCTTGTTCAGCACGATGAGAGTGCAGAGGAAGTTGCCACCCATGTGGTTGTAAGCGATGATGTTCTCGCCTTCTACAGTTGCGTAGCCGTCGAGTTCCATCTTCTCGCCTGTAACACCGGAACGGTTTGTAACAGCTTCAGCTACAGTTTCACCGTTGATAGTCAGAGCCTTTACCTCGTCGAGAGTCTTAGCCTTAGCTGTAACAGCTGCGTCGATGATAGCGTTAGCCAGAGCAACGAAATCAGCATTCTTTGCAACAAAGTCAGTTTCACACTTGAGGGCGATCATAGCACCGAACTTGCCGTCAACCTTTGCAAGAACACAACCTTCTGCAGCCTCGCGGTCACTACGCTTTGCAGCTACCAGCTGACCCTTCTTACGAAGGATTTCCATTGCTGCGTCCATATCGCCGTTAGCCTCAGTCAGAGCTTTCTTACAGTCCATCAGACCAGCCTGAGTCTTCTGGCGGAGTTTATTGATATCTGCTAATGTAATAGCCATAGTAATCTTTCTTTTTTATAGTTTGAAAATCTTAAACTGTGAGTCGCTTATTATTCAGCAGCCTCTTCAGCGTCCTTCTTTGCTGCCTTCTTTGCAGCAGGCTTCTTAGCTGCAACCTTCTTAGCCTTTGGAGCTTCTTCTGCTTCAACTTCTACTTCAGCCTTTGGAGCCTCTTCTACTTCAGCCTCTGCCTCAGGAGCTTCTTCAGCTTCTACCTTCTTAGCAGCCTTAGCCTTTGGAGCACCCTCCTTCTTATCTACAGCTGCTTCAGCATCAGCCTTCTCTACCTTACGTTCTTCGAGACCTTCCTTGATAGCGTCGCAAACAGCACCGAGGATTACGTCGATAGTCTTGCTTGAGTCGTCGTTTGCAGGAATTACGAAGTCAACATTGTTAGGATCAGAGTTGGTATCAACGATTGCGAATACAGGAATACCCAGACGGTTAGCCTCAGCTACTGCTATATGTTCCTTTGTTACGTCAACGATGAAGAGTGCAGAAGGCAGACGGGTCAGGTCAGCGATTGAGCCGAGGTTTTTCTCAAGCTTTGCACGCTTACGCTGAATCTGCAGGTTCTCACGCTTTGACAGTTTGTCGTATGTACCGTCAGCAATCAGTTTGTCGATGTTCGACATCTTCTTCACAGCCTTACGGATAGTTGGGAAGTTAGTGAGCATACCGCCTGGCCAACGCTCGATAACGTAAGGCATGCCTACTGACTCAGCCTTCTCAGCTACGATTTCCTTAGCCTGCTTCTTAGTAGAAACGAAGAGGATGCGCTTGCCGCTCTTTGCAATCTGCTTCAGTGCGTCAGCTGCTTCGTCAACCATCTTCACAGTCTTATTGAGGTCGATGATGTGGATACCGTTGCGCTCCATAAAGATGTAAGGAGCCATTGCAGGGTTCCACTTGCGCTTCATGTGTCCGAAATGTGCTCCAGCCTGTAGGAGCGTATCAAAATCTGTTCTTGCCATAATTCTTTTGTTGTTGTTGTTTACGTTCTTTTCAGTTAATTTTTAACCAACCACGGGGTAGCCGCCCCACCATATCGGGACGAGTCTCCGCAGTTTAGATGCTAAACCGACACATAGTCGTGTCGTCAGTTCTTTTACGTGCTTATAATATAAATAATGTGTAAAACAATATATTAACGCTTTGAGAACTGGAAGCGACGACGTGCCTTTGGACGACCCGGCTTCTTACGTTCAACCTCACGGGCATCGCGAGTAATGAAGCCAGCCACACGAAGAGCTTTCTTGTCTTCCTCGTTAACCTTTACGAGTGCGCGTGCAATAGCGAGACGCAGAGCCTGACTCTGACCTGTATAGCCACCACCGTAGAGGTTTACTTTGATATCATATTTCTCAGCTACGCCAAGCAGGTTCAGAGGCTGCTTAACGACGAACTGAACGAGTTCTGATGGGAAATATTCAGCGAGGTCACGCTTGTTGATTGTTATCTTACCTGTACCTTCTGTCAGGTATATACGGGCAACGGCGCTCTTACGGCGACCGAGTGCATTAATTACTTCTGCCATAAACCTTATTGCTTATTTTAAAAGGTTAATATCAAGTGAAACTGGCTTCTGAGCCTGCTTATCGTGCTCAGCGCCTTCATAAATATAAAGGTTTCCAAGAACCTTTGCACCGAGGATACCCTTTGGAAGCATACCCTTCACAGCGTGACGGATAATCTTCTCGTAACCATTGGCACGCTTAGTCATTTCAGCATAAGTAGCCTTCTTCTGACCGCCTGGATAACCTGAGAAAGTGATATAAACCTTATCGCTTTCCTTAGCACCTGATACCACAATCTGGTTGGCATTGATGATGATGACATTGTCACCGCAGTCCATGTTAGGAGTGAAACATGGCTTGTACTTTCCACGAAGTACCTTAGCTACCTTAGATGCAAGACGACCCAGTGTCTGTCCCTGAGCATCTACAACCACCCACTGCTTGTTTGCAGCTTCTGTGTTGACGTAGCTTGTCTTAAAACTTAAAGTGTTCATTAAAACAATTGTTTGTAAAAAGTTTGTAAAATCTCGGCTTCTTTCACCGAGCACCCGACTCTTGTCGCAGTGATTTGTGCCCTCCGGACTTCAGGTCCTTCAGGTTTTGTATCCGTGATTCCCGGACTGCCCTTCCGTCTAACATAAAAGGAGCTATCCACACACAGACGTAGGCTCACCACAGCGAGCCCTCGATAATAATCGGCGTGCAAAGGTAAGAAAATTCCTTCAACCCGCAATCGACAAACCACAATTATTTTCAAAAAGAATATATATATTCTCAAAATTGACTACCTTTGCAACGTGTAAATGACAAACATCGGACGATGATCGAACTCAACGCATACGGAAAGTGGCTTAGCAGTCTTACTGGTTACAAGACTCAGAAGATATCTATCCATGCAGGGTTTACCTGTCCCAATCGCGACGGCACACTCGGCACCACCGGTTGCACCTACTGCAATAACCAGACCTTCAACCCAGCCTACTGTCAACCCGCAAAAAGTATAACCAGGCAGCTTGAAGAGGGAAAGCAGTTTTTCGGAAAGAAATATCCGCAGATGCACTACCTCGCCTACTTCCAAGCCTACACAAACACCTATGCGCCCCTGTCCGAACTGAGAGCAAAATATGAGGAAGCTCTCTCTGTGCCACTCGTTGACGGCATCGTCATAGGTACACGTCCCGACTGCGTAAGCGACGAAGTACTCGACCTGCTTGAACAGCTCAACCGTCAGCACACCATCATCGTAGAATATGGCATCGAATCCGTCTATGACGAAACCCTACGGCGCATCCGACGCGGACATACCCACCAGCAGACCGTCGATGCCATTCGGCGCACAGTCAGTCGCGGCATATCCGTCGGAGCACACATCATCCTCGGACTCCCCGGCGAAAGCCGTGACATGCTCCTACGCGAAGCTGATATCCTTTCCTCACTGCCCATCACAACACTGAAGATACACCAGCTCCAACTCATCCGGGGCACCCTTATGGCAGCCGAATACGCCGAGCGTCCCTCCGACTTCCACCTCTTCACCGTCGATGAATACATCCAACTCCTCTGCGACTTCCTGCCCCGCCTGCGTCCCGACATCATACTCGAACGTCTCGTGTCACAGTCGCCCGCATCCCTCCTTGCCACACCCGGCTGGGGACTCAAAAACCACGAATTCACAGCACGGCTCCAAAACAAATTAATGACTCAATAATGGACTACTTCGAAAGAATATATTTCCAGACCAGCGGAACACCTCTGAAAAGCGACATCCATTCCTGCCCACAACTTATCGAGCTCATCCACGAGGTAGGCTTCCTGCCCCTGCTCGACAGCGGTATAGCGGGTTACAGTGCCGAGGGACTCCTTGCCGAAGAATGCCGTTACGTCGAATTTCCCGACGGTTCGTGGGAATGGCCACTCTGGCAGTGGAAAGGTTCCGTCATTGCCGAAGGCAACTGCGTCTATGGCAAGTTTTTCGCAGGCAAAGCAGGCTTCATCAGTCTCGAATGGTGGAACGACTTCTGCAACTGGCGCCGCAGCCGCAATCCGCTGCCTCCGACCGACAGCATCGAAGACATCATCCTCACCACCCTTCGTGAGCACGGCAGCATTATAGCCCGCCAACTGCGAGCCGAATGCGGCATGACGGGACAGAAGATGCGCAGTCGTTTCGACTCCTTCGTCGGTCGTCTCCAGATGGGTACGTGGATAGTCACCGAAGACTTCATCTATCCTCGCGACCGCCACGGACACGAATACGGATTCGGATGGTCTCTGCTCACCACACCCGAACGACTCCACGGCAGCGAAGCATGCAAGTCTGACCGCACGCCCGACGAGTCCTATGCCCGCATGTTCACCCACCTACAACAGCTGCTCCCCGGAGTATCCGAAAAACAAATCACACGCCTACTCAAATAATACAATATGAAAAAGACAAAACAATGGTTCCTTGCAGTTCTCATCTGCTGCATCGTCCCCTCAACCCTCATATCCGGCTTCTCCTCGTGTTCCGAGACACAGAAGTCATCCCTCTCCGACACCCTCATCCCATTGCCGCCCGACTATAGCGACACCGCTATGTGGATAACCCGCGACCTCGATACTACAGGTACAGGAGCCGACATCTTCTACGTCGTTTCCACGTGGGAAGAAGACTGGACCGACAGTCTCGGTCGCACCTGCCACTATGCCGACGTATGGAATCCCAATCATCGTCGCCACATGGCAAGGGAAATCAACAAAATAGCAGCCTACATGGCACCCGGCAACCGTTTCTTTGCCCCCTACTACCGCCACACCACCCTCGATGCATGGGTGACAATGAACACCGACACCATCATGCGGCGCACACGTCTCTCGATGGCTGACGTATGCGAAGCCTTCGACTACTTCCAAAGCCACCGCGACCAGAGCCGCCCGTTCATCATCGCAGGATTCAGTCAGGGAGGCTTGGCAACAGTCGAACTGCTACGCCACATGAGCGACTCCACCTACAACCACCTGGTAGCAGCTTATGTCCTCGGATACAAGGTAACACGTAACGACATGCAGGAATGCAACCATATCCGTCCCGCACAGGGGGAGAGCGACACAGGCGTCACCATCTGCTACAACACCGTGAAAGACGTACGCTACATCAAACCCATCATCGCCGGTTCCGACATCTGCATCAACCCCGTCAACTGGCATACCGACGCAACGCCGGCACAGCTCCACGACACCATCACCATCACCGTCGATACCACCCACCACGTACTCGTAACCACCGGTTACAGTGCCTCCGAATACAAACCCTACAAAAACCTCCTCAACGTAGGCGACATCCACAGCTGCGAACCGTGGCTCTACAGTCAGTGCCTTCAGCAGAACATCGCCGTGCG
>CACYGK010000053.1 GCA_902774005.1 uncultured Bacteroidales bacterium
CAACACCATCTGGCTCATCCTCAGCGCCATGTTCTTCGGTTCTGCGATGGTAGCCAGTCGTATGATTATCAGCATCACCCAGGTCATCATCCGTATGGCAAACAGCTGCTTCAGCCTCGTGTCATCCACCGTCGGCACATGTCTCTTCCTCAACCTCTCCACAGGCGACCAGTTCATATCCATCGTACTGGCAGCCGACATGTACAAAGAGACCTTCCGCCGCCAAGGTTTCGAATCGCGCCTCTTGAGTCGCACAACAGAAGACGCAGCTACCGTCACCTCCGTACTCATCCCTTGGAACACCTGCGGTATGACCCAATCGACCGTGCTCGGAGTACCCACACTCGTCTATCTGCCCTACTGCTTTTTCAACCTCCTCAGTCCGCTGATGAGTCTCCTTGTAGCTGCTATCGGTTGGAAGATAAAGAGACAGTCCGTCAAATGAAAAATCCCACTTTAAGACAGAATGAAAATATTATATATCGCATCCCTGCTCCTATGTCTCTGCATATCAGCACATTCGCAGGAAACGACCGACTCAACCGACATATATTATAAGCACCTCCGATTGGGTGAAGTCATTGTGACCGGACTCACAGGCGACAGCCGTCTGCGCGACATGCCCATGCCCGTCACGACTATCTCCGAGACGGAGCTGCAATCCACTTCCTCCACCAACATCATCGATGCCATCAGTCGTCAGCCCGGAGTGTCACAGATAACCACAGGCGGAGCCATCTCCAAACCCGTCATCCGTGGTCTGGGCTACAACCGGGTGGCAGTAATCAACGACGGCATACGTCAGGAAGGACAGCAATGGGGCGACGAGCACGGCATCGAAGTAGATGGACAATCAGTCGGTTCCGTCGAAATCCAGAAAGGTCCGGCAAGCCTCATGTACGGCTCCGACGCAATGGCAGGAGTCATCATCCTCCATCCCCACCGCATACTGCCCTTGGGCAAGATGTCAGTCAACCTCAGTACAGGTTATCAGACCAACAACGGACTCTTCGACTACTCAGCCGACTTTGCCGGCAACAAGCGAGGCATCGTATGGGACGGACGCTGGAGCCACCGTCTTGCCCATGCCTACCAGAACAGTCGCGACGGCTACGTGCCTGGGTCGCAGTTCAGCGAACATGCAGCCTCCGGACTCCTCGGACTCAATCGCGGATGGGGACACACCCACCTCAAACTCAGCTACTTCCACCTGCAGCCCAGCATCGTGGATGGTGAGCGCGACGCAACGACAGGTCGTCTCATTCCCCATTCCGACAACGTGAAGACATACAGCCGTACGCTACCTTTCCAACGCATCAACCACTACAAAGCAGTCCTTGACAACGCCTTTCACCTCAGTCCCGACGGCACACTCAAAGTACTGCTTGGCTACCAGCAGAACCAACGGAAGGAATTTGAGGAAAGTGCCGACGACCCCGGACTCTACTTCCTGCTCCACACCCTCACCTACGACGTGCGCTATCAGCACACCACCCCTACCCAATGGCAACTTGCCGCAGGCATACAGGGCATGTACCAGCGTTCGCTTAACAAAGGTGATGAATACCTCATTCCTGCCTACCGTCTCTTCGACATAGGAGGCTTTGCCACAGCCAGCAAACGACTGGGCAAGTGGGTCATCTCGGGAGGACTGCGTCTCGACAACCGAAGCCTCCATAGCGAAGAACTGGAAGACGGCGGCACCATCCGTTTCGCCGATTTCCGTCGCAATATGACAGGCTTCTCAGGCAGTATCGGAACCGTCTTCAACATCAGCGAAAACCTGAACCTCCGTGCCAACATCTCACGCGGTTTCCGCGCTCCCAATATGAGTGAACTCGGTTCCAACGGCGAACACGAAGGTACAGGACGCTACGAAGTGGGCAACCACGACCTCAGTCCCGAACACAGTTGGCAGGCAGACCTCGGACTCGACCTCTCCTCACGCTACGTCTCAGCCCAGCTCTCACTCTTTGCCAACCGCATCAACAACTACATCTTCCTACATCGCACACCCGAAGTCATCGACCCCGACTGCCCTACCTACCGCTACGATGCAGGCAACGCCCGTCTGCTCGGCTTCGAGGCAGCCGTCGACCTCCACCCCATCCACAGCCTCCACTTCGGCAACACCTTCTCCTACGTCGATGCACGCCAGCTTGGTCAACCGGAAGAATCACGCTACCTGCCCTTCACACCTGCACCCCGCTGGACATCCGAACTGAAATACGAACTGACCCACCACGGTGCCGTCTTCAACAACACCTACGTAGCCCTCTCCCTCGAATGCTACCTGCGCCAGAACCACTTCTACATGGCAGGCGGCACAGAGACAGCCACACCCTCCTACACCCTCTTCAACCTCTCCGCAGGTACCGACATCAAATGCCGCAAACGCAAAATCTGCAGCCTCCACCTCTCGCTCCAGAACCTCTTCGACCGCGCCTATCAGAGTCACCTTAGCCGACTGAAATACATAGGTACCAACCCCGTCACCGGCGAACAAGGCATCTGCGACATGGGGCGCAACTTCAGCATCCGCCTCATCGTACCTATAATATAAACATCCAAAAACCATATCAACATTATGAAAATAATAGGAAACATCCTCTGGTGGATATTCGGCGGACTCGAAGCCGCCATCGGCTACTTCACAGGCAGCTTTGCACTCTTCTGCACCATCATCGGCATCCCCATTGCCCTTCAGACCTTCAAACTCGGACTCCTCTGCCTCTGGCCCTTCGGTTCCCGAGTCGAACAGTCAGACACCCCTCCAGGCTGCATCAGCATTCCTCTGAACATCCTCTGGCTCATCTTCGGCGGACTGTGGGCATGCCTCGTCCACCTCATCTTCGGCATGATACTCTGCATCACCATCATCGGCATCCCCTTCGGTCGTCAGCACTTCAAGATGGCAGGTCTCGTCCTAGCCCCCTTCGGCAAAGACGTCATCCTCAAGTTCTGAAATCAGGACAACCCTATACATTATTAATATATACAGCACTCGCACCAGGACAATTCCTGATGCGAGTGATTACGATTCCGGTAGTCGAAAACATCTTAATGTGACGCGTGACGTTGTTACGCTTTACATCTTTTTGCGGAAGGTTGAACTAAAGGCTGACCTTGAAAGTCTCGTTGCCTACCTTATCTTCGACAACACCTATTCCTCTACGATCTTATCAAAGTTATTCCAAGTGGCATACTTATCTTTTGTGCCTGTAGGCACATATAATATAGGTATGTGAGAATTAAAAACAGTACCATCTATAATTGGTGGATTATTACATTTTATATGTACCGAAGCTAACGGACAACCTAAAAAAGCAACACTACAGATAACTGTAACACTATTCGGAATCTCTACCGATGTTAAATTTGTGCAACTTTGAAAAGCAGCAGACCCAATATTTGTAATACTATTAGGAATCACGATTGAAGTCAAGCCTGTGCATTGACGAAAGGCATAATTACCTATCATTGTCACACTATTGGGGATTACTGTATTCATACATCCTGCAATAAGTGTGTTGGATGCTGTTATAATTATTGCGTTGCAATTATTTCTTGAATCATATCTCAAGTTGTTTTTTTCGACAATAATTGTTGTCAAACTTGCACATCCTGCGAAGACACTATTACCAATATTTGTAACACTATTTGGAATCACAATAGAAGTCAAGTTAGTACATTCCCTGAAAACACCATCACCAACGTTTTTTACGCTATTTCCAATCTTTGCCGAAGTCATACTTCTACAGGCAACGAAAGCATGATCACCAATATTTGTAACACTATTTGGAATCTCCACTGATGTCAAGCTCGTACAACCTATGAAAGCATTATTACCGATGCTTGTAACACTATTGGGAATATCTATCGAAATCAAACTTGAGCAATTATCGAAGGCAGAATTGGCAATGTCCGTAACTTTGTATGTTTTATCATCAATTTTAAGCCATGTTGGTATCAATGCGTTAGTTGCTGTTTTTTCACATGAAGATACTATTGCTTCCGCAGGGTTGTCAGATATTATTTTGTAATATAACATTCCATCAAAATACCCATTATCTGTCCACGAAGATGAAGGTAATTCTACAGTTCTTTCTTCAACCTTTGGCGCTTCTCCTCCTTGTTCTTGATTTTCAGGATTATTATCATTTGAGATTTTATCATCTCCTCCGCAGGAAAAAACAAGTGCGAAAAGTGACATCACTAAAAAGAATCTGAATTTTTTCATAGTGTTAAGGTCTTATGTTTTATAATCTGTTTGTTCATATATATAGATATCAAAACCGGACGCCCAGTCTATGTCCTTAATTTATGGTGTTATGTTTTCATTCTATAAAGGTTATAGGTTATAGGTTATGGGTTATAGAGTTATTTCCAATTTTCTATCTGAAGTCCTTTTATTCGTTCGAAATGCTTGATATTAGAAGTTACGAGTGTCATATTATGGTGAAGTGCTGTGGCACCAATCAAAAGGTCAAACTGATCTACGCGTTGTCCAGTATGCTCCAAAGAATGTCTAATCTCGCCATATTCCATGAATGAGGAATATACTGGAATCACACGGAATAGACGCTGCACTTCAAGTATATCATTCAATTTCCGCTTCTTATCCTCTGCCTTTGCAAGACCAAAATAGAGTTCCGCTACTGTGATTTCTGAAATATAACAATTCTTCGTGCCAATACGACGTAATGTTTCGCGAACATTACCTTCGTTTCTGAACATGGAAATGCATACACAGGTGTCAAGCAAATACTTACCCATAGCGCTACCATGTATCAACTGTTCGTACATCATCTATATTCTCGCTACGCAGCATATCGGAATATTCCTCCGTTGTCATACTTCCGCCCCAATCACTTGAGAAACGGGCAAAGACATCTTTTGGCTCCTTTGTTATTGCTACAGCCTTCTTCATTGACTTTACCAGTCTGGATATTAAGTCGAGCTTATCTTCATTGGGTAATGTGCCCAACATATCCATATACACATCGTTTACGTTTACTGTTCCAATCATAGTATAAATTTTATTCGCTTTGCAAAAATACACATCTTTTATTTTTATAGCAATATACCAAACGAGTTTTTTTAGAAAACTCATGCTTTTTATGGCGAATTACATGTTTTTCCGATTATTCTCAGTATTTTTGCAGACAAATATTGATTAGCTTATGAATCAGACAGAAACGGCAAAGAAAAAGCTGGAATATATTGAGGAGTTTTTCTTCAAGAGAGTCAACCTCGCAAAGGCAAGCCTACTGGAGGGTGACAAGCGCAGGACGTTCAAACTTGTGCAGACTGAACGTCTGTTGAAAACCATGTATGGATATGATACGTTGGCTGTGTTGCTGTCCGATCAGTTCTGGACGGCAGACGAGGGCAGAAGATTGTTTGATAACCCCAGTCCGCTGATGACGGAGGAGGGACAGAAGACGCTGACAAAGGAGGAGGGGGAACGTTTGAAACTGATTAAGGAAATAGCAGGTCTTTGCCACGACCTGATCCTGCATTTCACCTTCAACCTGAAAGATGCCTTCGGCATCAGGGATAAGTTTTGGGCGTCTAACAAGCAGTTGGTGGAATGGCTCATTACTACAAAGTATGAACAGATTGCGGTGCATACGGCTTATACCATGAAAAGGCATGCCATCAACGTGTATGAAGACATGGGTTACCAACCGGCACAAGACGCCTTAGCCATGCTTTACTCGAAGGAGTATCGTAAAGTACTAGAAAAACCGGAACACACGAAAATTCCTCCTCGTGCATACGTGAAGACAATTCTCGACAAACTTCTGCTCATTGAGCGGCATTGGCAGCGCGGACGCAGACTGAAACTGAATCCGGAATTGGTGATGCTGCACGATGAGATATATGGCGTGGTGCCCCGTCAGTTTGACAAAGGGGTTCTGGCGGCTGCTCAGGAACTCTTCGATTACATGGACAAGGAATTACAGGGTCGGCTGCTGCTTAAGGATTTTGACGAGAATGCATGGAGGTGGTACGAACAGCCTGAGTCGGTGAAGCGCATATGGTCTGAGATTATAGGACGTTTTGCCGATAAGGTACGCGAGGTGCGCTCAAAGTATCTGCCTGAAGGCTGGTTGGATGACGATTCGGCAGCGTTCAGCTATCTGATTGCTCACGCCGAGAATTGCGGCCGTGGCATTTGGCGTGAGGAGGAGAAAGCACTATGATAACCAATAATCGTACAGATTATAGCTCTGCAGATGAGTGGCTGGAGGCTCTCAAGCAGGATGACGCATGGCTGGGTAAGTTGCAAAAACTCGAGGAGTCAACGCCTGCTGAGCTCAACAGGGAGCGTGACATCGCCCATAAGAAGATGGGAGATAATTTGTTATTCGGTCATTGGGACACGTATAATCATAATGTGTTGAAAGTTGTCCAAGAGCTTTGGGATGCAGGTTTGTCATTATCTAACCTGAAGAATAAAACCATCGGTATGCTTACACTTGAGTATCTGAAGCAGAAAACGGAGACTAGCAGCAACGGTATCCTTTTACCCAAGGAGCTGGATACGCCCAAGGCAAGAAAGGCCTTTGAGAAGGCCATAGAGCTAAAATACATGGAGGCTACATACGACGGCAAATACCATTGGATTGGTACGTGCAAGAAGCCCAACACTTCGGAACTGGCCTACTTCTTGGGTAAGGTTTACAACTGCAAGCCTACGCTTTACGGCAACAAGGGCGAAGCCTTTCCCGAAGAGAGCCTCAACAAATTATTCGGCGTCACGCGCTTGTACTCGTCTTTAACGCAGGTATATAACGCCAAGAGAAAGCAACGCTGGCGTTCACTTATCGATGAGATTTTTGAATAAATTTTTATAGTACATTTATGTACATTTTTTGCACTATAGTTTAGTTAAATAATAGTGCTCACCTTTGCAGCAGAAATTTCTAATCGGAGTTTCTGCTGCATTCTTTTTAGATGTCAGTCAGCAGTCAAAAACTGAGCACGGCTCCGAGCACGAGATGAAGTACGCTTTCTATATCATCGTGTAAGTGCAAGAAGGCAATTTTATACTATCAAAAAAATGAAAAAAGTATTTAATTGCAAATTTGAGGCAGGATTAGAAGAAATAAACGAATCTCGCCTCCGCGGTTGGAACCGCAACACAGACTTGGGCTGTGAAGTAAAAACATTGCTGCGTAGTGACAAGCGCATGCTAGTAGGAAAGGAGTATCAGGGCGTTTTCAAACTTGACTCGGATGCCGAAGTTGATGAGCGCCTCTGTCAAGACCCGCACTACACGTTTGTGGAGACCCTTCCCCTAACTGCTGGCAAACGCAATCCGCACGTATTCGACGGTAAGTACATCACGGTGACTCGTCGCGACGATGGCAGTCTGCGTCTTAACTTCAAGGAATTGAAGATGGGACCTGGGTTCAGAGTTGAGCGCTTTGCCCTCGGAGTTTACAATGAAATTTGCATGGCACTTGAGGGCCTTGTAAAGGAAGTGTGAGTATTAACAGGCTGAAGCGTTTCAGCGTTTCAGCCGTTTCACTCGGAAAAAAGGTATCACATTCCCCTCTCTAAATCTTATAACTAATTGATAATAAGTAAGTTATATACAAGAAGAGAAATTGAACACCCCTCAAAACCCCTGCTGAAACGCTGAAACGCTGAAACGCGAAACGCCGTATTATTAACGTAACTGATTGATTATCATATGAAATACGAAATAACAAAGTCAATAGCGCCCTCAATGCCTAAGCTCGGAAAGGGCACAGAATGTTTCAAATTACTGCTTTCGCAGACAAGTCAGGACATGCATGCACCACTTCTGCCCATGCTTTCTCCTGTAATAGGCACCAAAATAAGTCAGGCAGAATTTCAGTATCCCTCGGGTCAATGGTTCGAAATGTGCGGTCAGCAGGCTGCTTTGATAGCTGATAGTGCAGGAAACAAGGGTCAACTTGGTCTATTGGTTGAAGCCTGTAACCGCGATTTCCGTCAGCAGGATACGGAGGAACTGAAAAAGTATCTGGATTATCAGAAGACCTGCAAGAAGCGTTCCCAATCCAAGGATCGCCCCGAAGAGGTATTCCCGCTGCTCAGATTCCTACCTGCCGACACCACGAAGCCGGGCTACCTGAAGGCTCAGATGGCGTGTCAGGAACATGGCGGACTGACCACCTACATCGACCTCAAGGAGATTGAGCAGTTGGACAACCTTTGCGGTTCGCATAAGCAAGTCACTCAGATGCTACGCCTGATGTGGGACCGTGAGGTGTACAACGCCCTGCGTGCAACGGTGGACGGTATTACGGGTTCGGCCTTGCTGCGCACCAACCTTACTGTATCGACCACACCCGTCCGCGCACGCCAGTTCTTTAAATATAACCTCTACGACGGTACGCTGGGGCGTATGGTTTTCTCCTATAAGGCTCGGGGCAACCGCGACGGAAAGATTCCCCGCATCGGCAAGTTCAACGAGGAGTTCTACGGGCAGCTGGACGTGTATCTGGCACGCCTCGATAACTGCAAGGGGCGCTATGTCATCAAACCTCTAAACAAGCTCATAGAGCGTCTGGCATACGACATCGCCGAACTGGGTGATTTGACCGATAACGACAGTCTGTGGGACATGGGAAAGCGCAGTCTGATTTCTGCATGGAAGGCTGGCTGCATCCTTTGGGCGCTGAACAATCAGACTTGGACTCGCCCGATGAGCGATGTCGTTGAGTGGCTGGTTTATCACGATATGTGGAGCAAATACCAGGTGCTGGGCGATATGCTGAAAGAGGGTGACACCAGCACGGCTGAGGCATCGAAAGCCGCACCTGCCAACATGCTCGATGACATCAAGGGCAACTCGTTTACCGAACAGCAACTGGAGGCGCTTCGCTTGGAGTCAGGCAAGAGTAAGGACGGTACCAAGCGACAGCTGCGTGTGTGGGTGCATCGGGGACTGATTACGCTGAACGAGCAGACGGGAGTTTACACCAAGACTGAGGCTTATCTGAAAAGGAATGCATAATGACTATGGACAAGTTTGAACTTCAAAAGCTCCGCGACCTCCCAATTGAGGGGGTCGCAGAGCGACTTGGACTCCAAGTTTCGCATCATAAATGTCTGTGTCCTTTTCATGCAGACAATCACCCAAGCCTTTCGTTCTGCGTGCGACGGAATACCTACCGCTGCTTCGTGTGCGGAGCAAGTGGCGGGACGATTGATTTGGTGATGAATTACCAGAATATGGACTTTAAGGAAGCGTGCAACTGGTTGGAGCATGGTTCACGGTTCACGGTTCATGGTTCAGATTCTCAGACATCAGACATCAGCCATCAAACATATTTCAACGCTGAGAAGTATGAACGGTTCTTTGAACGTCCGTGGTTGAGTGAGGAGGCAAGAAAGTTTCTGTTCGAGGAACGCAGACTTGACCCTCGCGTCGTTCGTTGGTGCCGCCTGACTTCGTGGCGCGATAAGCAAGGGGTGCCTTGGCTTCAGATTCCATACTACAGCAAGGAGGGTAAGCTTGTGGGTATTCAGAACCGCAATCTCATTCCGGGTGGCTATCCAAGGTTTCGTTTTCCTAGTGGGTCGAAGTGCGGCATCTACAACCTGCCTGTGCTGAACCTGCTGCAAGAAGGTGAAGAACTTTACATCACCGAAGGGGCATCCGACTGCTGGGCAATGCTCTCGTCAGGACATAAGGCAATCGCCATACCATCAGCAACTTTGCTCACCCGTCAGAATGTTGAACTCCTCTCAACTCTAAACTCTAAACTCTCAACTGAATACCATATGTTCCCTGACCGCGACGCACCTGGCGAACGACTCTTCCTGCAACTGCAGAAGGTACTGCCCTCGCTTGTGCACCATCAGTTGCCACAGGACTGCAAGGATTTCAGCGACTACTATCTCAGCAGGAAGTCGGGGTGAGTCTCTCACCCCCCTTCCCTGCCTCGCTCGCACCGTGAGCCTGCCTCTTCATGAGCGTGAGCCTGCCTCAAACGTTGAGTGAGCCTGCCTTGAAGCAGCATGGCAGAAACGTGGATATTATTTACTTAAATCTGCTTGCGGAAGCGTTTGCGGAAGGTGTTGCAATCAAGAAGGAAATAGGTTGAAAAGCCAAAAAAAGGGTTTATTCAGTTATTTTTTCGGGAGAATTTTTTCCTTTCTCCACATAATCTCTTACCCACAGCTTTGCTTTTGAGCACTACGACGGCTATGGCACAACGTAAGACTAAGATTACGGAACCTACGATTGCAGAGGCTCCTGCCACAGGAAAGCAGATTAAGCGTAAGGTTGCCATCGGACGATTCTCGAACGAGACTCAGTATGCCAAGGGTGTGTTCTACGATAAGGAGAACGACCCGATGGGTAAGCAGGCGCTCGACATCCTTTCGTCGAAACTGGCTGCATCGGGTAAGTTCCTGTTGCTGGAACGCAGCGACCTCGCCACTCTGCTCGAGGAGGCTAAGAGGGGCGACACGGAACTGAGTACTATCGGTGCCGACTATATGATTATCGGTTCGGTGACTGAGTTCGGACGCAAGAACACGGGCAAGACGGGTTTCCTGACTTCGCAGAAGACTCAGACCGTGGAGGCTACGGTTGCTATCCGCATCGTGGATGTGTCGAACGGACTCATCATCTATTCGGACGAGGGCAAGGGTTCTGCCGAAATCACCAACAAGACCACATTGGGTATGGGTGGCAAGGCAGGCTACGACGCTACTCTGAGCGATAAAGCCATCTCCGAGGCTATCGGTCAGCTGGTGGAGAACATTATTAATAAATGTACTGACAAACCTTGGCGCACCTATTTCATCAATTACGACAACGAAGCCATCATGATCGGTGGTGGAAGCAGTCAGGGCATCAATGTGGGTGACACGTTTGCCGTAAAGACCAAGGGCAAGAAGGTGAAGAATCCGCAGACGGGTGTGATGATAGAACTGCCTGGAAAGGAAATAGGCAAGGTGACTGTGGAGGCTACTGCAGGCGACACTCCTGAGACGGAATTCTCTGTCGTAAGTTATCAGGGTGCAACAATCGATACTAACAAATTAACGGACTATTACATTGAGGAGGTAAAGTAATATGAAAAATACAATAAAATTCGTACTCGGACTGTGTGTCCTGCTCCTTGCAGGATGCCGTATTTATGCCCCTGTTTCGCAGCAGAGCGGCAAGGAAGACGTGGCTTATCTGCTGTTCGTCAGCACAAGCGGTCAACTGCACAAGCAGAAAGTATTCTACACCATAGACGATTTTGGCTACGAAGCTATAGTTGTAAAACAGAAATCGTCAAGCCGTCGAGGCACCCAATATACAGCCCCTACGGGTAACCACCAGTTGACCGTTACAAAGGACGGACAGACACTCTACAGCAAACGTATATTCCTGTCGCAGCAGGAAGTTAAACAGATTATCCTTCCATGATTAAACGACTGATTATAGCTGTAATTGCAGCCACTGCACTCTACTCATGCGGTACGGTGCAACAGCCGCTGTATTCATGGTACGACTCTCAGGATGCCACCTACAAGTACACTAAACGTGCTACGGAGGCAGACCTCAATCGTGCTATGGCTCAATACGAACTTGTCATCAACAAGCAGAACGGCACACGAATGACCGTTCCTCCGGGTATGAATGCCGAATACGGATTCCTGCTTTGCAAGGCCGGAAAGAAGAATGAAGGCATAGCCCTGCTCAAGGAGGAAATGCGTCTGTATCCAGAGTCTGAAAAGTTTATTTCACGAATCATCAACCAGCTCACAAAATGAAAAACTATCTATATCTCGGACTGGTACTTCTGCTGCTCAGTTCGTGTGCAACCCAAAGCGGCGTCACCCGTGGCGTACAATATGCAAAGCTGTATGAGGAGCGTCCGGTGGCAATCGTCGTGATGCCTCCAATCAATCAGACAAGTCATGTAGAGGCGAAGGAATACTTCTACACCACACTCTACGAACCGCTCTGCGAGAAAGGTTACTATGTGTTCTCACCCTTGCTGACTATGGAGATGTTCCAGACGGAAAGTGCCTACGACGCCGAACTCTTCCTCGAGGGCAGTCTGTCGCAGGTTCAGAACGTCCTCGGTGCCGACGCAGCCATGTTCACCATCATCAAGTCGTGGAATCGCAACAACATTGGCGGTACCTTGACGGCAAGAGTGGAATACATACTGCGCTCCACAAAGACAGGCGAGACACTCTACCAGCGTGAGGGACTTATCAAGGTGGACACCGGCGTAAGCGGAAGTGATAAGAGTCTGCTCGGTTCACTTATAAGTCTTGCCGCAACAGTTGCAACTACAGCCGCTACCGATATGGTCGTAGCCGGCAGGAAATGTACCACTTACGTGCTCAGCGATATGCCTGAAGGTAAATACGGAACACTCTACGACCAAGACCGCGAAATGGCTGCAGGAAAGAGTTTCGTAGAGGCGACTGTGGAGTGACGATGTCTGATGTAAGATGTCTGATGTAAGATGTAAGAGTTTAACCTTAACGAAAACGAAAACGAAAACGAAAACGAAAACCTTGACCTATGAAAAGACTGATATTTTCAATTGCTCTGCTCTGCTGCATCGGAGCATCGGCACAACAGTATGAATATAAGGAAGAAGAAAAGGCTCAGAACAACAGACCGCTGAGCGAATGGCGCGACATACGTTGCCAATTGTTCAATTTCGGTTGGAAGTTCCAACTGGGCAATACCCAAGGTGCTGAAAGTGCAGACTACGACGACAGCAACTGGCGCACACTCGACCTGCCCCACGACTTTCAGTTTGAGCAGCCTTGGGACGAACAGGCAAAGGGAGCACGCGGTTTCAAACAGATGTGCGAAGGATGGTATCGCAAGACTTTCGACGTCCCAGCCTCGTACAAAGGTATGAGTGTACTGCTCGACTTCGGTGGCATCATGTACTATGGCGACGTTTATGTGAACGGCAAGAAAGTGGCATCATCGGAATACGGATACATCGGTTTTGAGACCGACATCAGCCGCTATCTGAACTATGGAGGCAAGAACGTAGTAGCCGTATATGCATCTACAGGTAAGGAGGACGGCAGTCGTTGGTACACAGGTGGCGGACTCTTCCGCGACGTACATCTCAAGGTATGCAATCAGCAGACCCGCATAGCACGTCACGGACTCTACGTGACGAGTGCCCCGAAGGGCAACATCGTACGTCCCGACGTACTGAATGCACAACGCATCGACATCAATCCGCTAAACCCTCAGGGAGGCAATCCTCAGGGAGCGTGGAACGTACTGGTTCAGATGCAGATCGTAGGTTGGCAAAAGCACGACATCACGCTTCGTGCCACACTCAAGGATGCCGAAGGCAACATCGTGGGTAAGAGTGAATGCGGAATGCCCGACCACACGAAACAGAACAATACGGAAGTGGCTCTGCCATTTATAAATGTAGCAAGTCCGCAACTGTGGTCGCCCGAATCGCCTTACCTCTATACCGTAGAGGCAGTAGTGGAAGAGAACGGAACAACTATTGACTCCATAAGCGACCAGATTGGTCTGCGCACCATCGAATACAGTCCGGAGTTCGGATTCAAACTCAACGGTAAGAAAGTGTTCCTCACGGGTATTGCCAATCATCACGACCTCGGAGCCGTAGGTATAGCAGCTTACGATAAAGCCGTTGAACGACAGCTTCGCCAACTGAAAGCATTCGGCTACAACGCTATCCGATGCAGTCATAACCCCTACAGCGAAGGCTTCTATCGCGCAGCCGACAAAGTGGGAATACTCGTAGTCGATGAACTCATAGACAAGTGGTCGGACAAGTCGTATTGGGGTGGACGCAAACCATTCATGCAACTCTGGCCGTCGCTCATTCCCGAATGGGTGAAGCGCGACCGCAACCACCCGTCAGTCGTACTGTGGAGTCTGGGTAACGAACTGCAGACCCTCGCCGGTTGGTCGGGTTATCAGACTGAAGACTGGGGTATCACGACCTATCGCATCTTCGACCAGATGCTGAAACGATATGACAGGACTCGTCCTACTACCGTTGCCATGTTCCCTGCTCGTGCCGGAGCACAACGCGGTACTCCCGACTTCAAGACCTATCAGGTGCCGCCGGAGTTGGCTTGTGTAACAGAAGTGGCATCGTTCAACTACCAATGGGATGCCTATCCGGGCTACTTCAAGTATAAACCCGACCTCATCCTCTTCCAGAGCGAAGCCGTGACCAACCAGCTGCAGCAACCATACTTCGGTATGGACCGTGACCGTAGCGTGGGACTGGCTTGGTGGGGAGCTATCGAATACTGGGGTGAGTCGAACGGATGGCCTAAGAAAGGTTGGAACTACTCCTTCTTCAAGCATACCCTCGAACCCTTCCCGCAGGCGTATCTCATCAAGGGAAGCATTCAGTCCGACGAACCTGTATGCCAGATTGGTGTGGTTGACGGCAAGGGTGAAAGCATGGAGTGGAACGACATCAAGGTGGGTAGTCAGAAGATTACCTACAACTGGAACCGACAGGAAGGCAGCCGTCAGAACGTGTTCGTATATACCAATGCCGACGAGGTGGAACTCTTCTACAACGGCAAGAGTCTGGGTACACGACAGAACGACCGCAGCGACGTAGCCAAGCGCAACATGACATACTGGAACGGTATCGAATACGGCAAGGGAGGCACCCTTCTCGCCATAGCCAAGACAGCTGGCAAGGAGGTGGCTCGTCACCAGATTCAGTCCACAGGCAAGGCTGTAGCACTCAAGATCACAGCCGAAGGCAATACTCCGCAGGACGTTTTCAATCCGAAGACAGACACTTGGAAAGCCGACGGAATGGACCTCCAGTACTTCCGTATCTGTGCCGTTGACAGCAAGGGACGTGTAGTACCTGATGCCACAGATGAGCTGACCGTAACGGTTCAAGGTGAAGCTACACTCGTAGCCATCGACAACGGCGACCATTTTACTAATGACCTCTTCCGCGCTGAGGACAACACAAAGAAAATGCAGACAGGAACGATGCAAGCCATCCTCCGCAGTAAGCAGAAGGCAGGAAAGGTGACTATCCAAGCCACATCCCCTACCCTCAAGAAAGCAAAGATGGTTATCGAAACTAAGTAAGGAGGTCGTACTTTCGTTTCACATCATCGAGCGTTATGCCGAGCAGTCGCATTTGCCGGAAGAGTTCGGGAAGACGTTCCTTCATGAACTCCTCACGCCGTTGCTCCATTATCTGAGTCTTAGCTCCCGGGGTGACGTAATACCCCTGTCCTCTCTTTATATAGATAATGTTTGCGCGTGAGAGTTCGTCGTAAGCCTTCACGGCAGTATTCACGTTCACCTCAAGCATCACGGCATATTCGCGAACCGACGGAATACGTTCGTCGTCTCCATACTTGTCTGCGAGAATCTCGTCAGCCAGTCGGTCGGCCAGTTGCAGGAATATCGGTTTTTCTCCGCTGAACATCATAGGTTTGCATTTTTACGGGTTGTCAATTGCCAACGGCAGAATACTCTATACGATAGCCACGTGAACAATATGACGCCACATACAAGGCATACACATACCAAATAACCAGGGCTAGTTGAAAATGAAAATACCGACAGCTCAATAAAGTTTATCAGCTTCATAAATGGACCTCCCAATATCACCAGTAACAGACTCGTTACGGCAAAATGATGCTTATGTAAGAAGATTCCTCCAAACAGATATGCAGAATGGATAAATATTAAAATTGTATAAACAACGAAAACAAACCTCCAGTCACCATCTGCCAATGGTTCAAAGAAATACTTCGATGCAGCTATTATAGGTCTGTCTGCCGAAGATAGCCAAATTATGTGGAGTGCATCAGCTACAAAAAATGTCAGAATGCCGGCTACTATTGAAAATCCAATCATATACAACCATCTTGCCAGGAACTTTTCCAGATTAGTTGCAGGAAGCATCAAAAAGGCTGTACGTAGTTGTTTTTTCTGTTCCCTGCCATAAAGCTGGCTTGCTATCACTATGAAACAGAAATACATAGCCACAGATCCAAAACGACCTACAGCTTCGCATTGTGCATTGGTAATCAATCCTATATGTTCCGGACTGAATAGGCCCTTAGATAAACTATAAGAATCTAATGGAATTCCTATATTGTGTGCCCACCAAAAGAAGAATACGTACACAAGGAGCATTGTTACTGATGTCCAGATGAATGCCTTCAGGTTCTGTTGGAAGTCGAGTTTGAGCAGATAGCCCAATCGTTTCATATCAAGATTTTTCATTTTACAAGTCCTTTCGTTACAGCATTAAACAATAGTTCTATATTCACCTGTGTCTCCTTATCTCCATCCATACGCTTTGCTATTACAGCATTGCCCTGAAGGGTAGGTTCGGCATAGACGACGGGGGAACCGTCGTCCACAGGACGGTATTCGAAGACGTAGCGGTCCGTAATGTCCTGAACAGATGCATTGAGCAGGAGTTCGCGCTGCGAAAGCATAATGATGTGGTCAAGCAGCGACTCTACATCATGCACCTGATGGGTGGAAATCATTATCATCCTGTCCTCGCCCATGTTGTTGGCAACGGCTTTACGGAACTGCGACTTCGAAGGTATGTCAAGTCCGTTAGTAGGTTCGTCCATAAGAAGCAGACGGGTATTGGTAGCTAAGGCAAACGCCATAAGTACCTTTTTCTTCTGTCCCATCGAAAGTGCTCCCAGATGGATGTCGGGAGTGAGTTCGAAATCGTTCAGACTGGACTGGAGTGCCTCACGACTGAAACGAGGGTAGAACGGTGAATACAACTTGATGTACTTCTCAAGTGAAATAGAAGGAAACTCAAACTCCTCCGGCACGAGATAAATATCACGCAGCACTTCCACATTCCTGCGAAATGTTTCTTTTCCGTCACAAAGGACAGAACCTGATGCAGGACGGAGCAGACCACTTATTAAATATAATAATGTGGACTTACCCGTACCGTTTTTACCAAGGAGTCCGTAAATACGGTTCTCTTCCATCTGAAGATTAAAACCGTCAAACACCCAGTCCTTCTGTCCCGGGTATTGGAAACTCATGTTTTTTACTTCAATCATAATTACTAGTGTTTTAGTGTACTATTGTAATATTACACCGCAAAGGTGAGGATTTTTTATTATATCATCAAAATAAATCAAGAAGAAAAATACATACTTAACATTTTTTTACTTTTCTACCCCACTCTCGATTATTCTTTCCAACAAAACGTTTGAGAAATTTGGAGTTTTAATCAATTTAAAATAACTTTGTGCCATAAATAGTTTTAGAAACACAATTAATAATTAATACTATGGATCAAGAACTGATTAAACAATGTACAGCTGAAGCCCAGAAGTGGCTTTCTCCAGCGTTCGATGCCGACACACAGGCAGAAGTAAAGGCTATGCTCGATAATGAAGACAAGACAGCCCTCATCGATGCATTCTACCAGAACCTCGAATTCGGTACAGGTGGTCTGCGCGGTATCATGGGTGCCGGTACCAACCGTATGAACAAATATATCGTAGGTATGGCTACTCAGGGTTTTGCCAACTACATCAACAAAGCATTTGCAGGCAAGAAGAACATCAGCGTTGTCGTAGGTCACGACTGTCGTAACAACTCACGTCTCTTTGCCGAGACTGTTGCCGACATCTTCTCTGCAAACGGCATCAAGGCATACCTCTTCGAGAGTCTGCGCCCGACACCTGAAATCTCATTCGCCATCCGTCAGCTCGGTGCTCAGGCAGGTGTCAACATCACAGCCAGCCACAACCCACGCGAGTACAACGGTTACAAGGCATACTGGGACGATGGTGCACAGGTGCTTGCTCCACACGACACAGGCATCATCGACGAAGTGAACAAAGTAACTATCGACCAGGTTAAGTTCACTCCGAACAATGACCTCATCCAGATTATCGGTGGCGAAATGGATATCGACTACCTGAATGCCGTTCACGAGGCACTTGTTGACCAGGATGTCATCAATCGTCAGAAAGACCTCTGCATCGTCTATTCACCACTCCACGGCACAGGTCGTGTCATCATTCCTGCTGCCCTGCGCACATGGGGATTCCAGAACATCAACGTGGTTAAGGAACAGATGGTTATTGACGGCAACTTCCCAACAGTCGTAAGTCCTAACCCAGAGAACTCCGAAGCGATGACATTGGGTATGAAGTTGGGTACGAAACTCAATGCCGACCTCGTCTTGGCGAGCGACCCCGATGCAGACCGTCTTGCAGTAGTTTGTCGTGACCCGAAGGGCGAATGGTGCATCCTTAACGGAAACCAGACCGCACTCATGCTCTCATATTATATTATAGAGAACAAGAAGAAACTCGGACAACTCAAGGGTAACGAATTCATGGTGAAGACCATCGTGACCACAGAGACCATTGCCGAGATAGCAAAGCGCAACAACGTAGAAATCCGTGACGTATATACCGGTTTCAAGTGGATTGCACGCGAAATCAAACTCTCCGAAGGTGTAAAGAAATACATCGGCGGTGGTGAGGAGTCGTTCGGCTACCTGCCATTCGACAAAGTACGTGATAAGGACTCGCCAGCCTCTATCTGTCTGCTCTGCGAAATTGCAGCATGGGCAAAAGACAACGGCATGACACTCTACGACCTCCTCATGAAGATATACCTCGATTACGGCTTTGCATACCAGAACGCTATCTCCGTAACCAAACCGGGTAAGTCGGGTGCCGACGAAATCAAGCAGATGATGGAAGACTTCCGCAAGACTCCTCCAACACAGCTCGGTGGCAGCAAGGTGGTTTGTGTCAAGGACTACAAGACACTCAAGCAGGTTTGCGACGGCAAAGAGACAGCTATCGACATGCCGGCTACAAGCAACGTCCTCCAGTGGTTCACAGCCGACGGCACAAAGATTTCCGTTCGTCCTTCAGGTACAGAACCGAAAATCAAGTTCTACGTTGAAGTCAAGGGCGAAATGGAATGTCCGAAGTGCTACGACGGAGCCGTGAAGACAGCAAAGGACAAGGTAGATGCCATCAAGAAAGACCTTGGCGTCTAATCAGTTTCGAATACAACTATTACATAACTAAACTTACTCAGAGAGGGGTTGCATATCGTTGCAGTCCTTCTCTTTTTGGCATAAAAAAACCCAAAATCGACCTTTTGCAAAATAAATTGCAGAATTTTTACGATTTTTCTGCAAAATAATACTCAATCACAACCTTTTTGTTAAATAAATTCTTACCTTTGCACCATAAATCAGCAGAAAGGTAAAAAAGAGTATGGCAGAATCGTACACCACACACCCTATCATAGCCCAGCATGAGGAAATAGACCGCAGGGGACTTATGGTATTCGACGACATCACACGGATGCCGCTATACGACGAACCGTACACCTCACCCATGCTCACTCTCTTGCTGACCCATCGGGGATGGATGCGGGCTGAATGCGACATGCGTCCGGCATCACTCCACGAACATAGCATGGCGGTTATCACACCCCATCGCATACTTTGTATTCGTGAGACATCAGCCGACTTCGTCTCAACCGTCATCATCGTCTCCGCTGCCTTTCTGGAACGTCTGCGCCATCTCTATCCCGACACTTGGCGCATCATCACTCACTACCGCTCACAACCCGAACTCAGTCTCAACGACAGTCAGTTTCAGGTCATCAGCAACATGTTCCGCGTACTGAGTGACGTGAGCCGTACAGATAGTCCGCGACGCACAGAAATGCAGGAAGACCTACTCAAAGTCCTCTTCCTCATGCTTCAGGAATACAGTATTGCTAACAGCCGCGAACAAAACCTTTCGCCCCGCGAAGAACTCTTCACCCGATTCTATCAGGCAATCGAAGAACACTATCGCGAAAGTCACGAAGTGCAGTTCTATGCCGACCTTTTCGGACTCACTCCGAAACACTTTGCTGCCATCATAAAAAATCAGACCGGCATCAAGGCACTCACCTGGATAAATAACTACGTGGCAATGCAAGCCAAATCGATGCTACGCCACATGCAGCAGTTATCCATCCAGCAGGTAGCAGAACAGACAGGATTCTCCGAACAGGCATCCTTCAGTCGCTTCTTCAAGACCATCACGGGAAAGACCCCATCTGAATATAGAAACCAGACAAATTAAGACACGTATGTCAGAAGAATTAAAAGTTGTAAACGGAACCAAAGCGGAGAAATATGCCGAACTGCTACCCCAGATACAGGCAGTAGTAAGTGGCGAGAGCGACCTCATAGCCAACATGGCAAATGTGGCGAGTATGCTGCATGAGACATTCCGATTCTGGTGGACCGGATTCTATCGTGTCGTGGACGGCGAACTCGTTCTCGGTCCCTTTCAGGGTCCTCTGGCTTGTACACGCATCGCCAAAGGCAAAGGAGTATGTGGCACAGCTTGGGCTGAGCGTCATACCCTCATCGTTCCAGATGTCGATGCCTTCCCGGGTCACATAGCCTGTTCCAGTATGAGTCGCAGCGAGATAGTAGTACCTGTCATCAGTCAGGGCAACGTCATAGCCGTACTCGATATCGACAGCGAGTACCTCTCCACCTTCGACGATACCGACCGCGAAAACCTTGAGAAGATAACTTCAATACTTACTATAAACTAAAAAGTTAACATTATTAATTATTATGAAGAAAAATCTTACAAAAGCATTCATTGCTATCCTTGCATCTCTGATGCTCACAACTACATTCACATCTTGTGGCGACGACGAAAAGTCAAATCCTGAAACAAACAACGGCGGCAATACCTCTTACAGCGGTTATGAAAGCCTATCATCCACCAAAGCATGGGGAATCGTAAATTTCCAATATGCAACCATGATAGATTCAGGCGAGAATATTGAAACCATACGTTGCAACAAAACCATTGGTAACAAAACTGAGCAATACGACAGTATCTTCTTTACCTCACCTACATGGGGTACGGGCAAATTCGACCTCGACACAAAGACAGGTACCATGAGGGTTCCCCGTCGCAATCCACAGACTTTTGAAAAGATGGGCGACGAACTGTACAACTACGATGCAACCATCTCAAAAGAGAAGAATGGAAAGGCATACGTCATTAATATACCCGCACTCATGTATGGCGGCACAACCATCACTTCCTACATCGGAGCAATGCATGAAGACTTCACCGAAACAAAGACCTACACCATCAACACCTATGTTGACAATGCACGCAACTATTTCCCAGCCAAGTCTTATCCGTCAGCTGACGAAACTCTCGTAATAGCTCCAAAGCCCACTTTCGTAATATCATACACATCGCAGTCCACACCATCATGGGGCACATATGAATTCACCAAACTCTCTGTAGATGCAGAGAAAGGCTCATACAAAATCACAGGTGAAGGCAAGGCACAGATTGCCAGCTCACAAGACGGTTCAATACGCTCATACGATGCAACCATCGAAGTAGCAGTCAAGGACGGAGAAATCACAGGCGAAATCAAAGTTCCAGGAGTCATGGGAGGCATAACCATCCATATCAATCCTGCGGACTTCGACGACGTGATCAATCAGTAATAACACCCATTG
>CACYGK010000054.1 GCA_902774005.1 uncultured Bacteroidales bacterium
TGATGCGAAAAGGCAGGCTCACGCTCATGAAGAGGCAGGCTCATGCTCCGAAAGAAGCAGGCTCATGCTCCGAAAGAGGCAGAGGCGTGACTAAACGAAATTAATGAGAGATTATCTTTGCTTCGCCATTGAAAGTACATATCTCAGCAGCAAGTGTGTTGAGATTGTGAAAGCGACTGTAGTCACTATCAGAGGTAGCCTGTAGATGTATCAGCGGATAGCCCTGTTCTATGCACTCGTTTTTCATCAATTGTTCGCCATGAGATATACCGGGCGTAACGATGACAGTACCACCTTCCATAACGGCATTCTCCCACCCGCTTCGCTCACGGTCAAAATCGCTAGTTTCTTCATAAGGAAGGTGGTTTACAGGGTGCCTACGGTGGCACATAACTTGCACCTTACGAGGCCACCTAAGAAGAAACAGGTTGCCAAATGCGCCATAACAACGACCTCCTATCTGCACATGCATACATCTGCGCAAGAAGTCGGGCAAGAGTCGTCTCAATTGAGCACGGCGAGGGTTGTCATGTACATAGGCTATCATCGCCTGACGGTGGCGCTCATCAAGGCATACTGTATCGTCATAGTTGTCATCGAAGAGCGGGCGCTGCTGGCGACCTACGAAAGTGTAGTACTCCTGGCGTTGTTTCTTTGACATGCTGCGTATCAAATCGCCCTCGTTATAGTGAAGGGCTGCCTTCTCGCGCAGCCAGGCAGGTGCACGCTCGCTTATGCAATCGTCCGAGATCGGTCGATTGGTGGAAGATGGGAGATCATGCTGCTGTTGCCACCAACTGGTGCAGGTAGCTTTGAAAGCCTGGATGATATCGCCCAAACTCCACTGCATAGGTTCCAGTACTTCTATAACGCCATGGAAATGATCGGGCATACATACACACGCATGTACCACTACCCTATTGCCATGACTCTGTGCATGGGCGGGTGTCTGTAGCCATGCCTCCTGCACGGCCTCGCCAAGAGGAGTGAGGGTAAGGGTGGATTTGCGACCGAGGTCGGTCACAAAATGGGAAAGCAACTGTTCGCGACCACTCACCACGAGGGTGATAAGATATGTGCCGCGACCGTAATAGTCGTGGCCTGCATTACGTGGACGATAGGATAATGCCTCCATATATTGTTATGCTCGCTGCAAAAATACACATATTATATTTTTAAGCAAAAGAAAAAGGGAAATATTTCTTCGTTTTCCTGCCAACATGGCAGACGGAAGGCAGGTGGCACGCTGTTTGTCGACGTGACGCTGAACTTAAAAATATATAATGACATGACAGAAGAAGAAATGAATATGAAAGAAGAAGAAGAGAAGACCCTCTCTGATGAGGAGATGAATGAGAAAACAGCATCCGAAGAGGAACAGACTGCCCAGGAAGAGGCTCCGAAGGAGAAGACTGTGGAGGAGAAGTTGGAGGAGGCTGAGGCTCAGATTGAGGAGCTGAAGAAGCAGATGCTGTACAAGGCTGCGGAGTTTGATAACTACCGTAAGCGTGTGATGCAGGAGAAGGCTGAACTGATAAAGAACGGTGGCACGAAGGTGATTACTACTATTCTGCCGATTCTGGATGACCTGGACCGCGCACAACAGACGATGGATAAGATGGAGGATGTGAAGGCGTGCAAAGAGGGTGTGGAACTGATTATCGATAAGTTCCTGAAGCTGCTGAAGCAGGAGGGACTGGAGAAGATGGATACGGTAGGCAAGGATTTCGATACTGACTATCACGAGGCTATCGCTATGGTGGCTGCAGGCGATGAGAAGAAGGGAAAGGTGATTGACTGTGTGATGGACGGATATACGCTGAACGATAAGGTGATTCGTCACGCAAAAGTAGCCGTTGGCGAATAAGGGCCATTGAACATTGAACATTGACCATTGAACATTGACCATTGAACATTAAACTTTACAAAGAATGGCAAATAAGAGAGATTACTACGAGGTACTTGGTGTGCAGAAGAATGCTACCGAGGACGAGATAAAGAAGGCCTATAAGAAGATGGCCATAAAGTATCATCCGGACAGGAATCCGGGTGACAAGAAGGCTGAGGAGAAGTTCAAGGAGGCTGCCGAGGCTTACGAGGTGCTGCACGACCCGCAGAAGCGTCAGAAGTATGACCAGTTCGGTTTTGAGGGTCTGAACGGTGCCGGTGGTTTCAATGCCCAGAATATGGACATGAGCGATATCTTCAGTCACTTCAGCGACATCTTCGAGGGCATGGGCTTCGGAGGCGGTTTCGGTGGAGGCGGCTTCAGCGGCTTCGGCGGTTTCGGAGGCGGTGGTCGCCAGCAGAAGACGGTGTTCAAGGGTAAGGACCAGCGACTGAGGGTAGAACTGACTCTGAGCGAAATCGTGAATGGATGTACGAAGAAGTTCAAGATAAAGAATGACGTGGTGTGTGAACATTGTCACGGAAGCGGAAGTGCAGACGGAAAGGTGGACACATGTCAGACATGTCACGGAAGCGGATATGTAGTGCGTACGCAGCAGAGCATTTTCGGTATGATGCAGAGTCAGTCGGTTTGTCCGGACTGTCACGGTGAAGGTAAGGTGGTGAAGAACAAGTGTAGTCATTGCCGAGGCGAAGGTGTGGTACCGGGTGAGACTCTGGTTGAGGTGAACTTCCCCGCAGGTCTGCAGGAAGGCATGGTACTCACGCTTGAAGGCAAGGGCGGTGCCGGCAGACATAACGGTGTGAACGGTGACTTGCAGATTATCATAAAGGAGAAACAGCACGAAGAACTGCTGCGCGACGGCAACGACATCGTGTATAACCTCCTCTTGAGTGTGCCACAGGCTATACTGGGATGCGATATCGAAGTACCTACCGTGGACGGCAAGGCAAAGGTGAAGATTCCGGCAGGAACACAACCCGGAACGGTGATGCGACTGAGGGGCAAGGGTATACCGCAGGTACAGGGATATAACCGAGGTGTTAAGGGCGACGAACTGATTAATATCAGCGTGTATATGCCACAGACGCTGTCGAAGGATGAGAAGACGGCTATGGAGAAGATGATGAAGAGTGATAATTTCACTCCGCAGGAAAGTGTGAAAAAGTCGATTTTCAACCGATTCAAGAATTACTTCTCGAATTGACAATTGATAATTGATAATTGACAATTGACGTATAAAGAAACCATAGATTATCTGTATGACAGCACTCCCCTATTCCAGAATGTGGGAAAGGATGCGTATAAGGAGGGGCTGGAAACTACGCTAGCGCTGGATGAATATTTCGGACATCCGCACAGAAGTTTCATGACTGTACATGTGGCTGGTACGAACGGAAAGGGTTCGACGAGCCACTCTTTGGCTTCTGTACTGCAATGTGCGGGATACAAGGTCGGACTGTTCACCTCGCCCCATCTGAAGGACTTCCGCGAGCGCATCAGGATTGACGGACAGATGATTAGTGAGGAGTATGTGGTGAAGTTTGTGGAAAGATATAGGAAGGTATTCGAACCGATGCAACCGTCGTTCTTCGAACTGACCACGGCTATGGCATTCAAGTACTTTGCCGACGAGGGTGTGGACATCGCTGTGGTGGAGGTAGGACTGGGAGGCAGACTGGACTGCACGAACATCATCAGTCCACTGGTGTCGGTAATCACGAATATATCGTTCGACCACGTACAGTTCCTGGGTAATACGCTGGAGAAGATTGCCGGAGAGAAGGCTGGAATCATCAAGAGTGGCATTCCGGTAGTCATCGGAGAAATGGTGGAAGAGACGCGTCCAGTATTTGAAGCGAAGGCACGGGAGATGGATGCCGAACTGATAAGTGCGGAAGAACTGAAGTGGGACGGACAGATGCCCGAGTTTGAATTGCAGGGCGACTATCAGGAAAAGAACCTGAAGACGATACTGGCTACACTCAATGTGCTGCGCAGAAAGTTGAAGATAAGTGACGAGGCTGTACGTAAAGGACTGCGAAGCGTATGTGAACGCACAGGACTGATGGGCAGATGGCAGACGCTGAGAGAACGTCCGAAGACGGTATGCGACGTGGGTCACAACACAGGTGGTTTCGAATATATCGTCAGACAGTTGGCAAGGCAGCAGTACAAGACGCTGCGCATTGTCATCGGTATGGTGAACGATAAAGATATAAACGGTGTACTCAGTATGCTGCCCAAGGATGCTGAGTATTATTTCACAAGGGCAAAGGTAGCACGTGCGCTGAAACCGGAGGAGTTGCAGGAGAAAGCAACGGAGCACGGACTGAAGGGACGTTGCTACCAGAGCGTCAAGGACGCGTATGATGCCGCTGTAGCAGATGCCAAGGCGGACGATTTCATTTTTATAGGCGGAAGCTGCTTCGTTGTAGCTGAGGTGGTTTAGTGTTCGTAGTACCACCAGAAAGTATTCCAGAATTCGCGACGGAGAATATTCTCACCACCCTTCTCGTGAGCGAGTTCCTGTTTGCGATGCAGATACCAGTTGAAGCGATCGACGATGTCCTGACTGATGGAATAGTTCAGATTACCTCCCGACACATTATTTATATATATAACGGCTTCGCTATAGGCACGAGGCAGAGGTGTGTCGGCTGACTGAGGATAGTACTCAGCAAGTTTTTTGCCGAAGGACTGAAGACGACGGTCGAGCAGGAGATAGCAGAGCTGATAGTCGATGGTGACGGGTGTGCGCAGGGAATCGACAGAGTTGATTGCCCATAGATACTGAACTGTGCTATGGACATTTGGACCTGGAAGTGCTCCGAGTCGCAAGCAGATGCGGCGTGACGAATAACGATATATGGAATCGGTATCGGAGACGGAGAGGAGTCCCTCACCGCCATAGAGTTGCGGATAGTCGAATAGACGCTCGGCAAGTTCACCTTTCTGAGAGAGGGCGTACATACGCAGTTCGGTGAGTCGGCGAGTGGAATGGAGTGACTGGTCAGCCACATCGAGTACTTTGTCGTACTGCTGACGCACTACATAGCGTTCGGCTGCATATTCATAATGACTCACTTCGTTGGTACGAGAAATGGCACCACACATGAGCATCATGAGGAAAAGCAGAACGTAGTTGCGCCACAGCAGATGGAAGGGTTTGTAGCCTACTGCCCTGCGATAGCGCACGTAACGGAGTGCTAAGACATACAGGATGAACAGGAGCGGACAGAACCACCACCAGATACCCAACGAGAAATGGTGAAGCTGACTAGGGGTAATGTCGGTCAGGATTGCCAACAGAAGAAGCGAGGGAAAGTAACTGAGTGAGTAGTACTGCCAGTTGAACGGCAGAAGGATAGCTACTATCTTCTGGATTATCTGAAGGGCAATAGTTATGAACAGGGCTCCAAAGAAAATACTGTAGGAAGTGAGTCCGTGGGAATAGACATACTGAGCCTCAGAGAGCAGATCGCCCTGAAGGCACAGGTATGCAAAGGAGAAAAGAGAAAACAAAAGGGCACAGGAGTAACGTATTACCCCTGCAGCCCTTTCGTATTTATTTGATGTTGTCATTATCAACTTACGGCTTACCGTTTACAGTTTACCGTTCAATGTTCATTTATTCTTCTTTTGCTTTGCGCAGCACTACGGCTGAGCGAGCTGGTATGTAGAGTTTGAGCCAACCCTTGCCATCCTGTTCGTAGATGGGGTCGTAGTTGGTGAAGTGACGTACGGAGTCGTCGGCAAGTCCGTTACCACCGAACTCCTTAGCATCGGTATTGAGTACTACGTCGTAAGCACCCTGCTTCACGATGAATCCGTAGTCGGTGAAGGACTGAGTAGGATTGAAGTTGAAAACGAAGAGCAGGTCGCCACGTGTGTAAGCAAGAATCTGGTCGCCGTCGTTGTGCCATATCTCCTGAACCGGAGTCTTCTCGATTTTCTTCTCAGACTTGAGAACGGAGAGCATAGCCTCATCGAAGTCGCCGAGCCAGTGATAGCAGAGTTCATGGTTGTCGAGCAGATTCCACTGACGACGTGCATACTTATAGCTCCAACCGTTACCTTCGCGTGGGAAGTCAATCCACTCAGGATGACCCCATTCGTTACCCATGAAGTTGAGGTAGGCTCCGTTGAGTGTGCTGGCTGTTACGAGTCGTATCATCTTATGGAGTGCGATACCACGATTTGCCATGAAGTTCTCGTCACCCTTCTTGAAGTGCCAGTACATGTCGGCATCGATAAGTTGGAAGATGACGGTCTTGTCACCTACGAGTGCCTGGTCGTGACTCTCGGCATAGGTAACAGTCTTTTCGTCAGAACGACGGTTGGTGAGTTCCCAGAATATGCTGGACGGTTTCCATTCCTCGTCGGGACGTTCCTTCATAGTCTTGATCCAGTAGTCAGGCACATTCATCTGCATGCGGTAGTCGAAACCAAAACCGCCGTCCTTGAACGGTGCTGCGAGTCCAGGCATACCACTCACTTCCTCTGCAATGGTGATTGCATTCGGATTTACCTCATGGATGAGGCAGTTGGCAAGTGTGAGGTAGCAGATGGCATCGTCGTCCTGAGCTCCGTTGTAGTAGTCGCCATAACCGCAGAATGCCTGTCCGAGTCCGTGGCTGTAGTAAAGCATGGAGGTGACACCATCGAAACGGAATCCATCGAAGTGGTATTCGTCGAGCCAGAACTTACAGTTGGAGAGCAGGAAGTGGAGTACTTCGTTCTTGCCGTAGTCGAAACAGAGAGAGTCCCACTGGTTGTGTTCGCGACGCGGACCGCTGTGGAAGTACTGACTGCCGTCGCCGGCAAAGTTGCCGAGTCCTTCGAGTTCGTTCTTCACAGCATGAGAGTGAACGATATCCATGATGACAGCTATGCCCATGCCATGTGCTGCATCAATGAGTTCCTTGAGTTCTTCAGGAGTTCCGAAACGGCTGCTGGCAGAGAAGAAATTGCTGACATGATATCCGAACGAACCGTAGTATGGGTGTTCGGCAATTGCCATAATCTGTACGGCATTGTAACCGTCCTTCTTGATGCGTGGCAGGATGTTCTCACGGAACTCTGCATACGTACCTACCTTCTCGGCATCCTGTGCCATACCGATATGGCATTCGTAGATAAGCAGCGGAGAGGTAGTCGGTTTGAAGTTTTTCTTCTTCCACTGGTATGGAGTCTCGGGAGCCCATACCTGTGCAGAGAATATCTTTGTATTATCGTCCTGAACGACACGGTTGATCCAAGCAGGGATGCGTTCGCCCTCACCACCGTTCCACTTCACTTTCAGTTTGAAGAGGTCGCCATGTTTCATCTGCTTCTTGGTGAGTTTGAGTTCCCAGTTGCCGTTCTTCAGCGGTTTCATCTTATATTTCTCATCCTCCTGCCATCCGTTGAAATCGCCGATGACATATATCTCGGTTGCGTTAGGTGCCCATTCGCGCAGCACCCATCCCTTGTCGGTGCGGTGGAGTCCGAAGTAGAGGTAGCCTGAAGCAAAACTGCTGAGTGTCTGTTTGCCGTTCTGCGTGAGGTCGTTGATTTTCCATACTGCGTGGTCGTGACGTCCACGGATTGCATCTTCATAAGGTTCGAGCCAGCCGTCGCGCTGGACGATACCGATGTGCTTCACTGGAGTGTTTTTCTTTGCCATAGTGTATTTGGTTTACGGTTTATAGTTATGCTTTCACTTTGAATATCGCCTTCTTGATTTCGGGAAGGTCGCTGACACATGGGGCATGACCGTCCTGTGGGAAGAAGATTGCAAATTCTCCAGGCTGCACGGTGACATAGGTCTTTGCCAGTCCGGGATAGAAAGTGATATCCTTCTCTGCGTTGTATTCTGCCTCGGGCAGGGCTGCACGGGAAGTATAGCCCATAGTCTCGGGAGCGGTGATAGGAATCTGAATGTCGATCATGAGGTTGTGGCTTTCGATGCGTGCCTGCTCCTTTGTCTTGCCTTTAGCCATAGTGCAGTTGATAAAGAGGTCGGCACCCTCGATGGGGAACTTACCTATCTCGTGCGACTGCAAGTCGTGGTTTTTCAGATATTCAACCACTTTCGGGAAAAGCGGATTGAGCGAGGCATACTTGCCAAGATTTTCAAGTGTGTCGATAATCATAGTCTTATTGCTTTATTGTTGAAATGATTTCTATCATCTGTTGATGGACGATGCCGTTGGTAGCAAGAACTTCACGACCCGAAGGCCAAAGGCGGTCCTGAGCACTATAGTCGGTAATCTGTCCGCCAGCCTCTTTCACGATGATGGCTCCGGCTGCCACGTCCCACGGTTTGAGGAACGACTCAACATAGATATCGAATCTGCCGGCTGCCACATAGCACAGTTCGCCTTCGGCAGAACCATGTGAACGGATACTGGCTACGTTTCCGTAGAGACGGTCGGTAAGCCGCTGCGCGAAGTGAGTATATTCTTTTGCATTGTAAGGAAAACCAAGAGATACAAGTGAGTCGTCGAGTTGACGCTTGGACACACTAACGGGTTTTTCACCTATCCATGCTCCCCCACCCTTATAAGCCCAGAACATTTCCTTGCGGGTGAGTTCATAGACGACTCCAAGAAGGAGTTCGTCAGCTCGACGTAGTGCGATGCACACGCAATAGAGAGGCACGTCCTTGATGAAGTTGGTAGTGCCGTCGAGGGGGTCAACCACCCAGCAGTACTCCTGATCGGCAGACTGACTGACGGTCTGTTCTTCGGTTACGAATCCAGCATGGGGAAACAGTTCGTGAAGACGATTAACTATCATCTTCTCTGCCTGTTTGTCAACATAACTGACATAATCGTGAGCACTCTTGCGCTCCACGCTGTCCTCGGAGAAAGACTTGCGTTGGTCGAGGATATAGCACCCAACTTCCTCGGCAAGTGTTTTCACCTGCTCGGTCAACTGTGGTATGTTGGGTTCGTTCATGGTCGATGTGAATTAGGATTAGGAAAGGGTCAGTTGGCAACCTGAAGTGTGCCGCGCACATAAACACCCTTTCGGATTACAGCTCCGTTGCGGTTCTTCTCTACGAAGGCTCCGTCACGCTGGTCGTTGAGGTATGTACCTTCGAAACGTGTTCCGTCAGGACTTTCCTCAATGCACTTGCCGTTTTTCATGCCGTTGTGGAACTGTCCCTTGAATTTAGTACCGTCGGAGAGTCGGAGTACTCCTTCGCCATGCATGGCTCCGGCACGCCATTCCCCTTCGTACATATCGCCGTTGGCAGAGACGTACTTGCCACGTCCGCTTTCACGGTCTTCGATCCAACTGCCTTCATATTTCGAACCGTCAGGCCAGTAGTATGTACCTACGCCTTCCATAAGTCCGTTCTTGAACTGACCTACGTACTTACGCTTGTCAACATGGGTAAAGATGCCTTGTCCGGTACGTTCGCCATTATGGTATTCACCTTCGTAGCGGTCGCCGTTACTGAAGATGTATATTCCCTTGCCGTGCATCACGTCGTCTTTCCAACTACCTATATATTTATCTCCGTTGGAATAGATGAATGTACCCTGACCGTTGCGCAGGTCATCGAGCATATCACCGCTGTAGCTACTGCCGTCGCGCCAGTCATATACTCCCTTGCCCGACTTCTTGTCGTCCTTCCATCCACCTTTATAATATACTCCGTTTGCCCAAGTATAGGTCCCTTCTCCTTCACGTTTGTCCTGATGCCACTGACCCTCGTACTTATCTCCGTTGTAATAGAACATCGTACCTTCACCTTCCTGATAGTCGGTAAACCATTCCTTTTACGTATTCGCCCTCGTATGAGTCACCGTTCACAAAGATTGTCTTGCCCTTTCCGTTAGGTTTTCCACTTTCCAACTCGCCATAATACGAGGATTTGTCCTTGGGAAAGGTGTAAGAACCGGTTGAAGACTTCTGGGCATAGGAAGCCGCAGGAAGAAAAGTCAGAAGGATGAGAAAGTATTTTCTAAAATTCATTTGAGGTTTCAGTTTAATAATATTACTACTTCACAACAACGTACTGCAGCACGATTTATCGCAAAGTTAGTGTTTTATTTTCATAAACAAATAAAGTATTAAGGAATATTAAAGTTTTTGCATGCAGTTTTTGGAAAAAAAACATTTTAACCATACCTTTGCACTACTTTTTCGAAAGAAATTATGAAACAACAGCAATTAAAATTGAAGAGTGATGTCATTCGTTGGCGACAGTTCAGCCGTCGGGGTGATGCCATTTTCCGAAGCCTGCACAAAGAGATAACAATCGGCATACTGACGGTTGCCACTCTAGCATGGAAGCATCGGACGAAGGAGGCATAAATCTGGACGATGTAGAAGTGACTGCCTCGCGAGTGTCGATGCCGCTTGAACAGACGGCACGTATCGTCACCGTTGTGACGAGAGAAGAGATTGAAAACTGTCCTGCGCGGACAGTTAGTGACTTACTGAAATATGCATCCGGAGTAGATGTCCGGCAACGGGGTGCATACGGTATTCAGACGGACATCAGCATTGACGGCGGCACACACGACCAGATAGTGATTCTTATAAACGGTGTGAATGTTTCTTCCCCTCACACCGGACATCTTGCCACCGATTTCCCATTCAATATTGACGACATAGAACGAGTGGAGATTCTTGAAGGAGCAGCGAGCCGCGTTTTCGGTTCGAGTGCCTATTCGGGAGTTATCAATATCGTGACAAAAGGTAGTGTGACGGAGGTGGAAAAACTGCTACCAGAAGGAATGATCCGGCTGAGCGGAGGAAGTTACGGTACAGCTCAATCAAACGGAGCTTTCTCATTGAGTAACAATAATTTATATAGCTATTTATCAGTAGGCTATTCACGAAGTGACGGAGCTGTAAACAATAGTGATTTCATACGTCTGAATGCTTTTTACAACGGTGGGGTAAGTACTGAGGAAATAGACCTGAAATGGCAAGCAGGAATAAGCAGAAAAGACTATGGAGCCAACACTTTCTACAGCGGGAAATTTCCTAATCAGTACGAAGAAAACCGCAATAGCACAATAGCCTTGATGGCAAAGACAAAGGGACGGATACAGGTGGCGCCGACATTATATTGGAACAGGGCAAACGACCACTACCAGCTGATACGCGGTATGTCGCCGACTCAGGAGAACTACCACCGCACAGACGTCTATGGAGCAGGTCTTAATCTGCAGACGGAATGGGTGGGTGGTATCAGTTCGGTAGGAGCAGAACTGAGGAACGAAGGCATATTGTCAACAGCACTCGGTACCCCACTCTCTCCCGAGAAATATGTGAATATCAGCGGAACAGACCGTCAGTTCACAAAGAAAGACAACAGGACGAACATCTGTTACCACCTGGAACACGACATATTGCTGAATCGCATTACAATAAGTATGGGACTGATGGCAAACATGAACACATGGCTCGACCATCGTTTCCGACTGTATCCGGGGGTGGACGTAAGTTGGCGCCCTGTCGACGGACTGAAAATATATGCCGTTTGGAGTGTAGCCCAACGCATGCCTACATTTACGGATATCTATTATAAGAGTCCGACTCAAGTCGGGTATGCCGAACTGCAACCCGAACACGTGAACGAATTCTGTGTCGGAGGCAGATGGCAGAAAGGTGGATTCGACACGAGTCTGCGTATTTATTACCGTCACCAGACAGACATGATCGACTGGGTGATTCCTGAAGATTCAGTAACAAAGTACGGACGAGGCATCTATACTACATACCACGCCACGAATCTGAGAGTCAACAACATAGGAGCATCAGCAAGCATCCGTTACACTACTGCCGACAAGCGTTTGTCGGTATCCGCCAAGTACATGCTGATGAATCAGATACGAAAGGATGACATACGGTTTGACGACAGTTACTACGGTCTGAACTACCTCCGGAATAAGGTTGTGGCTTCCATAACGGCACATATCTGGAAAGACCTCTCAGCAACGCTGGCATACAGATTTCAGGACAGAGCAGGAACATACTACGAATACGACACTTCACACATGGTGAAGAATGCCTACGGTTGGGACACATACCTGTTCAAAGACAAAACCGAATACCGACCTTTCTCGCTGTTCGACATCCAGTTGCGTTGGCAAAGAAAACATTACGAACTGTTTGCCGACTTCGACAACATAACCAATAAGAGATACGTCGATATAGGAAACGTGGTGCAACCGGGGTTCTGGTTTATGGGTGGCGTAAAACTGAAACTCTGAAGACGGATTACGGACGCAACTGAGCTTCTGCTACTCCGGAGACCTTACCGCCGAGTTCGATGACTTCAAGGTCTTTAATCTCGCTGCCGTCAATAACGAAACGGACCAGCGTTCGTACCTTATGAAACCCATACTGCCCTGCTGCTCCAGGATTGATATGCAGACAGTTGAGTGTCTTGTCGTACATAACCTTTAGCATGTGCGAATGCCCCGAAATGAAAAGACGCGGCGGACTGGCATAAATCAATCCTCGTATCGATGCATCATACCTGCCCGGATAGCCTCCGATATGTTTCATGAGCACATCCACGTCCTCACACTTGAAACGGTACTTCTCACTGAACATATAGCGAAGGTCGCCTCCGTCGATATTTCCATAGACAGCACGAAGAGGTGCTATCTCGGCCAGTTTGTCAGCCACCTCAACCGTACCGATGTCGCCCGCATGCCATATCTCATCACACTCAGAGAAGTATTTCCTGTATTTCTCATCCCAATATCCATGGGTGTCTGAAAGTAGTCCTATACGTTTCATTACTGTTAAAATTTGCGGCAAATATACATAAAAAGAAATAACGCTGAAATTCCTTACGGAAAAAATAGGTACATTATAAATTATTCTTCGTACCTTCGCACAGATTTTGTAAAGACCGATGGATTTGTTTGACAACATTGAAGAGGAAGTACCTGCCGGCACAGAAGAAAAAAATGTCGGGGAGGCACCAGAAACACAAGACTCACCCAACCGGAATGCCGTTCCTCAGAAAAGCATCAAGGAACTGCTGATGGAACTGGGACGCTTGCTGTTGGTACTTCTGTGGGCTATACTGAAATATATTATCAGATGGATTTACAAGTCTATCCGTTTTACAATCAGACTGACCCGTCAGGGTATCAAAGCCATTGGTGTGTGGTGGAGGGACAAGAGTACGCAGGAGAAAGTACGCACGCTGCGCAGAAAGACCAAGGTCTATCTGAAAGCTTTCGGACGACTGATAATACACGTTCTGCGTCTATGTCTGAAGTATATCGTTCTGGGTATCATCTACCTGTTCAAGGGTCTGAAATGGCTTGCTGTCAACCTTGTTCAGTTCATTATCCACATGCGCCCTACCCTGAAACGATGGCGGATGGCATTTAAGAAATGGAGAATACGTGCCAAAAGAGGAAGACGTCTCAAAGCTATCAGACGGCAACGCCGGCGCGAGGCTTTCAAACGTGGCGGAGGTCTGCGCGGAGCATTGGAACGCAAGACTGCCTCGCTGAAAGCATCTATCCGTTCGTACATGGAGGAAGATCAGGAGGATGCCGCTCCTGATGCCATAACCGAGGACGACATCATCAAGGAGAATTTCGAGCAACTGGAAAGCGACAACAAAGCCCAGGCTATCAGCCGCAAGTTCTTCTCTTCCATAAAAAACATTGTCGAAGAAGATAATTAAGGTAAATATACATGAAAAAAATCATTCTAACCTTCGTGGTTGCTCTCTGCACCGTACTGCCGTCGTGGGCTGTTCTGCAGGAAGAATCACTTGCCCGTACACTCGGAGTACTGCGTTTGGAACTCCGCAACAACTGGAAAAAACAGAAGTCGTTCATGGCCCGTTACGAGTCGCAGCAGGAAATGCAGCACAAGACTCTCGTGGCATACATGCAGCGGAGTGAACAGATAGGTCTGATGCTCTATTCCCAGAAGTCTGACTTCACTTTCGACATTGCATACTCATGTCAGCAGGCAACAAAACTGCATCAGGAACTGAACAGCACCAATGTACCTTACGATCTGATTCGCGACAAAATGCGCAGCGAGATGGCTCGCTACGACAGTCTTATCTATGCCCTCGAACAACTACCCCCTGCCATAGGAAAGGCAAAGGCAAAACCGGGGAATGAGATAACGGATTCACTTCTCGTAAGTGCCGCCGACACCATTGTGGGTGACAGCGTCATCATCGAGAGCATTGCCGATAACGACGACCCGTTCTTCCTCAACAAACAGGAAATCAAGGACCGCGAACGTTGTCTTGTATATGCAAAGGCCTTGAGAAACAACATAGTCCGCATGTACAATAATATCAGTCGCGACGAACGGTATTACAAGCACGTGTCGGAGAAAGTCCACAAACTCAATACTTATGCGGAGAAAAAATACCAGGAACTGCAGGATAATATCTTCGTAAAAGGAGGTAAGAACTACTTCAGCATACTCATGTCGATGTCGCGGCAATGGAGACAGGTACAGATGGACTTCCACGAGAAATACACCCCCATCAAGGAGAGTGACTCCCGCTACTCCGAATGGCGCGGTCCCGGACTGCTCTTCTCCTCTGTATTCATGACGTTCTACATCATCGTAGGCATGTTGCTCAGTTGGCTCATCATACGTTGGCTCGTACCGAAACGCTTCCGTTCCGAGAAATTCATAGCCAAACGCCCGGCCATCATCATGGCAGTCGGAATGTTCATCTTCATCATAGCCATCTTTATCATACGCAGTTCCTTCGACCGCAACGTGATACGCATGTCAACCGGACTGATGATAAACATTGCATGGCTCACGGAGGTAGTACTCATTTCACTTATTTTCCGTCTGAAGAGCAATCAGATTCGCAAGGGCGTCGAGATGTACACCCCGTTCATTATACTCTCGCTCTTTGCCATCATGTGCCGCATAGTACTGATGCCAAACAGCATGCTCAACCTTTTCTTCCCAATCGTACTGCTGCTCTGCACGATATGGCAGTTGAAGACAGTCCGGAAACTGAGCAACAACCTGCCATTCAGCGACCGTATCTATTGCAGCATATCCACATTCGTCATCGTAGTATCTACCCTCATCTCATGGTACGGCTACACATTACTCAGCGTGCAGATAACCATCTGGTGGACATTCCAGTTGGCTGCCATCCAGAGTATCACATGTTTCTTCGATATACTCCAGTGGTACGAACGCAAATACATCATCGAACGTGTACGTAGGAACGTAGGCGAGGAACTGTCAAACAAGACTATCCTGGCACGTGCGAAGAAGGGCGACTTCATATCTACTACATGGCTCTATGACTTCGTATGCATCGCACTCGTACCAGTCATTTCCGTTCTATCCGTCATCTTGTGCATCGTGGCAGCAGCATCCACATTCGAGATGACAGCTATCTGCCGCACCATCTTCTTTTCCAACTTCATCAACGAAGAAGGTGTCATTCAAATTTCACTTTTCAAAATCTGTCTCGTCGTGGCATGCTTCTACATATTTAAGTATCTCAACTATGCCATACGTTCCTTCTTTTTCTACTATAAACGCACACTCGACGACGGCACACAGGATTTCAACAAGACTTTCGCACGCAACATCATACAGATCATCGTTTGGGGCACCTACGCCATTGCATCGCTCGTACTGCTGAAAGTACCTCGCAGCGGACTCGAAATCATCGGAGCCGGTCTCGCCTCCGGTTTGGGTTTTGCATCACGCGGACTACTCGAGAACTTCTTCTACGGCATCTCCCTGATGAGCGGACGTGTGCGTGTAGGCGATTATATAGAATGTGACGGTATAACAGGAAAAGTAGAGAGCATCACCTATCAGAGTACACAGATAGTGACTCTCGACGGTTCCATCATAGCCTTCCTTAACTCCGCACTCTTCAGTAAGAACTTCAAGAACCTCACCAAGAACCACCAGTACGCGCTCGTTAAGATACCTGTCGGAGTAGCCTACGGAACGGACGTGGAGAAAGTGCGCACTTTACTCCTCAAAGCCCTCCAGCCACTCTGTACACAGACCGAAGACGGACGCGACATCGTAAGTGAGGATAACCCGCTTGCAATAACCTTCTCCGACTTTGGCGACAGCAGCGTCGATCTCATCGTCGCAGCATGGCTACTCGTCGATCAGAAGTACTCATGGTGTGCCAAGGCAAGAGAAGTAATTTACAACACTCTTAACGAAAATAATATAGAAATTCCATTCCCGCAGCGCGACGTCCACATTATACAATAAGCCGGCATTTTAGCTGCGATTTCATGGCAAATTGAAAAAAAATAAAGAATTTTGACAAAAAAAACCGCCATTGTTGTGCTCGTATTTAAAAAAAGTACTACTTTTGCGTCAAAAGCATGAAATAACTAATAATCTACAATACTTATGGAAATCAAAAAATCGCAAAGAGCAGATCTTGAAGGTCAGAAAAGCACCGGTCTTCTCATTGGATACATAGTAACCCTTGCGGCAGTATTCGTAGCCTTCGAATACACCACACGCGACTATGTTGAGACCGATGTCGTTTACTCTACCTCTTCATTCGTTTCCGAAGAAGAAGTTGTTCCTATCACACAACCAATCTTCACAGCAGCTCCACCTCCACCAGCTGAGGCTCCTCAGGTAGCTGAAATCCTCGACATCGTCGACAACAACACCGAAATCGTTGAAGAGGAAATCGAATCAACCGAGTCAACAACAGATGCAGTTTCCGGTCCTGTAGCTCACGTCAGCGGTCCTGCAATGGGTCCTCCAGCAGCAACTCAGGAAGAGGGTGACGAAGGCGAAGTATTCGAAATCGTAGAACAGAACCCAATGTTCCCAGGCGGTAACGAAGCACTTATGAAGTGGCTCAGCAAAAACCTCAAATACCCTGCTTCAGCACAGGAAAACGGAATTCAGGGACGTGTACTCGTTCAGTTTGTTGTCAACAAAGACGGCTCAATCGTAGAACCGAAAGTAATCCGTTCAGTTGACCCTGCACTCGACAAAGAAGCCCTGCGCGTAGTATCAGCAATGCCGAAATGGCAGCCAGGCAAACAGCGCGGAAAGACAGTACGTGTACGATTCACACTTCCTGTAACATTCCGACTCATGTAATAAAACACAAACCGTAAACCATACACAAAGAGAGTGTGTCAACGATACACTCTCTTTTTTATTCCACACTCCCCGATATAGCAATGAGAACACTCCTCACCATCGACCAGCTCATCGAGACCGTAAACACAGCCCTGCCGACAATCGACTTCCCTGCTGCACCCGAACGGCTCTACTCCCCCATACGTTATGCACTCTCCGCTGGCGGCAAGCGCATACGTCCCGTACTCATGCTCATGGCATACAACCTCTACCGCGACCAGCCCGCCGACATCCTGCGTCAGGCACTCGCTCTGGAGACCTACCATAACTTCACATTACTCCATGACGACCTCATCGACAAGAGCGACCTCCGACGCGGACAACCTACCGTCCATAAGAAATGGGACGAAAACACAGCCATCCTCTCAGGCGACACCATGCTCGTATTCGCCTACCGGCTCTTCGGCAACAGTCCCGCACTCGACGACTTCATCCAGGCCACACTCGGAGTACTCGAAGGCGAAGAAATAGATATTGAATTCGAAACACGTACCGACGTTACCGAAGCCGAATACATGGAGATGATACGGCTCAAGACCTCACTACTTCTCGCTTACGCACTCAAGATAGGAGCACGCCTTGCAGGAGCATCAGCCGAAGACCAGCAGCATCTCTACAACTTCGGCGAAAAAATGGGACTCGCCTTCCAGGTTCAGGACGACCTGCTCGACGTATATGCCGACTCCAACGTATTCAAAAAGAAACTCGGAGGCGACATCGTAGAAAACAAAAAGACCTACCTGCTCATCCAGGCACTTAACCGAGCTGATGCTGCACAACGACTCGAACTCAATTACTGGCTTCGCGAAAAAGGACAGACCCCGGAAGAGAAAATTGCAGCCGTTACACATATATATAATAATATAGGCATACCGGAAATCACCAAAGAATGCATCGAGACACTCTTCTCAGAAGCACTTGGACACCTCGACCTCGTGTCCGTGCCGCAGGAAGACAAACAGCAACTTCGTCAATTCGCACAGCGACTGCTCGGACGCAAATACTGAAACGATGATTGACACCCACTCACATATCGACGGACCTGAATTCAGCGAAGACCTCAACCTGGTCATCAGCCGTGCCCGAGAGGCAGGAATCGAGAAAGTATTCGTTCCTGCCATCTGCCGTGCCGACCTGCCCCGGCTTCTCGATGTCTGCCGCGCCTATCCCGACTTCCTCTATCCCATGATAGGTCTTCATCCGGAAAACGTCAACGACGAAGACCCCGACAAAGCACTCCGACTTATGGAAGAGCAACTCAGTCAGTCAATCAACAACCCTGCCGCACCCCACTTCATAGCCGTAGGCGAAGTAGGACTCGACCTCTACTGGGACGACACCTATCGCGAACTCCAGCTCAGAGTCTTCGAACAACAGATACAATGGGCCGTCCGCTACAACCTGCCGCTCATGATACATTGCCGCAAAGCACATAACGAACTCCTTCGACTCATCCGACAATACAGCGGCAGCCGACTCACAGGAGTATTCCATTGTTTCACCGGCAGTCCCGAACAGGCGCGTGAACTCCTCAGTTTCCCCGGCTTCTGTCTCGGCATCGGTGGCGTACTAACATTCAAAAACTCCAACCTGCCACAGACACTCCGCACAGCCGCACCCCTCAACCGTATCGTACTCGAGACCGACTCGCCCTACATGGCACCCGTACCTTATCGTGGAAAAAGGAACGAACCTGCCTACGTCGTCGAGGTGGCAAAACGCCTTGCAGAAATCTACGAAACCGACATTGATGAAATAGACCGAATAACGACAGAAAATGCTCTGAAAATATTCCTAAAATCATAAAAAGACATAAAAAGAGACCTTTTTTACCCCGATTTTGAATTTTTCTGCAAAAATAAGATACTCGCTAACTAAAAAATAGTTATTTTTGTGCGAACTATTGTAACGAAGCCGTAGAAACGCACCTTGACTGGAGAGATGCTCGAGTGGCTGAAGAGGCACGCCTGGAAAGCGTGTAAACGTCAAAAGCGTTTCGGGGGTTCGAATCCCCCTCTCTCCGCAGGGTTCCCCAATAGCCCCAATAAACACAGAACAACAAAAACCAAACAATAAAAAACTTTAAACATCAGAATTATTAATCTTAAAATTTTCAACACAATGAAAAAAGTTTTTGCAATCATTGCATTGATGGGTGTGTTTACATTTGGTATGACACAGTCAGTATTAGCTCAGGACGAAGCAGAAGCAACTGAGCAGGTAGATTCTGCTGCAGTAGATTCAGCAGCTACAGAAGAAGTAGCTCCAGTAGAAGAAGTAGTCGAGTCAGAACCAGAAGAAGCTGGTATGTACAAGACAATCAAGACAAAGTTCATCGAAGGTTCTGCAGGCTTCATGGCACTCGTAGCAATCGCACTCGTACTCGGTCTTGCATTCTGTATCGAGCGTATTATCTACCTCTCACTCTCAAAGGTTAACACCGACAAGATGATTGAAGACATCGAAGACGCACTTATCAAGAAGGGCGACCTCGAAGGCGCAAAGGCAATCGCACGCGACACACGCGGTCCTATCGCTTCAATCTTCTATCAGGGTCTTCTCCGTCTGACCGACGGCGCTGACGCAGTAGAAAAGTCAGTAGTTGCTTACGGAGCAGTTCAGGCTTCAAACCTCGAAAAGGGATGCTCTTGGATCACACTCTTCATCGGTATGGCACCGTCACTCGGATTCCTCGGTACAGTCATCGGTATGGTACAGGCATTCGACGACATCCAGCAAGCTGGTGATATCTCTCCGACAGTCGTTGCAGGAGGTATGAAGGTTGCCCTCTTGACTACCCTCTTCGGTATCATCGTTGCCCTTATCCTTCAGGTATTCTACAACTACATCCTTGCAGAAATCGAAGCTATGACAGCTAAGATGGAAGACTCTACCATCTCACTGCTCGACATCGTTGCAAAGTATAGTCTCAAGAAATAATTAAGCCGGCTCCACACTCCTTAACAACCAATGGAGACAAAAAGCCACAACTACTTAATTATCAATCCTTAAACCTAAAACAAAAAGACTATAATATGGTAGAAAAAATTTCAAAATACACACTTTGGGCTGGCATGGGCATCAGCATCGTCATCCTGCTGCTCTTCTTCGCAGTCGGCTATGACCGCCCATTCGAAGAAAACCCGAAGTTTACAGATCCAATGCTCACAGACGCATTGCTCATCTGGACCTACTTCCTCACCTTTGCAGCTATCGTTGTAACAGTATGGAGTCTCATCCACGGAGCTACCACCAAGGGTACAGGCACAATGAAAGAGACAGGACTCGTTGCTAAGTGCGGCACCATCGCATGGGGCATCACCATCCTCTCACTCATCTGCGGAGCCATCCTTGGTATCATCGGCAAAGACGAAACAATGCTCATCAACGGTAAAGACTGGAACGATCCAACCGACATCATCATCACCGACATGTCGCTCGTAGCCATCTTCGTGCTCCTCATCGTTACCATCATCGCTACAATCTACAGCATGGTAGGTAAGAAATAAAAGTAATAACCTCTAAGCCGAGCAAACAATATGGGAAAGAAAAGAAAAATGCCAGGATTGAACACCAGTTCAACAGCCGACATCTCATTCATGTTGCTCATCTTCTTCCTTGTCACAACATCAATGGACACCGACCAGGGACTCGGACGTACACTTCCTAAGCCCCCAGAGGACGACCAGTTGAACAACGAAATCAAAGTCAAGGAACGTAACATCCTCAACATCCGTATCAACAAAGACAACTACGTGATGATTGGCGAAGACTACGCTAGCCTCGGCGACGTGAAGGAGAGAGCCAAAGAGTTTATTAAGAACGAGAACAACAAACCAAACCTTCCAGAGCTCAAGCCTAAGAAGATCAAAGGTCTCGGCAAGACAATGATGGTTACTGAAAACCACGTTATCTCAGTACAGACCGACCGTGGTACCGACTACGGAGTATACTTCCAGGTACAGGATGCTTTGGTAGCAGCCTACAACGAACTGCGCGACGAACTGGCAAAGGAAGAATTCGGATACAAATTCGAATACCTCACCGACGACCAGAAGAAAGCAATTCGTGAAGTATATCCTCAGAAGATATCAGAGGCTGAACCTAAGAAATATGGAGGACAGCAATAATGAGTAGATTTAACAAAGGCGGCAGCAAAGAAATGCCCGAGATGAACACCTCATCTCTCCCCGACCTGATTTTCTCCATTCTGTTCTTCTTCATGATGGTAACCACGATGCGTGAAGTAACACTCATGGTCAAATTCGACAAGCCAGTGGGAACACAACTTGAGAAACTTGCCCGCAAGTCATGTACCTCATTCATCTACATCGGACAGCCACTCGAAAATCTTAGGTCACAGTTCGGTTCCGGACATCGTATTCAGCTGAACGACAAATTCGCAGAAGCATCGGAAGTTTACGACTACGTAACAGTAGAACGTGGCGACCTTGCCGAAGTCGACAAACCATTCTTCACCGTATCGCTCAAAGTCGATCACCACACCCCAATGGG
>CACYGK010000055.1 GCA_902774005.1 uncultured Bacteroidales bacterium
TGCTTGGTGGCATGTCGGGCGAACCAATGGCAAGTGAAATAATATCCTTGCCTTCTGCATTCATCTTTGCTACTTCTTTCAGTTTCCTCGAGAAATAGTATTCAGAAACTAACGAAAGTCTATCTGCTGGCTGTATCATAAAATCTTAAACTTCTTAAACTTTTTGAACTCTTAAACTCCTATATCGTGCTTTTTCCTTCAATATATTCACCTAGAATTTTCAGTTGCTTCGTCAACGGACGTACCGCATCAATGCTTTGGCGGTATCGGGTATAATCGTCGTAAGTGACATCTACATAGAACATATACTCCCATTCCCTGCCGATGATTGGGAGCGACTGAATCTTCGTAAGGTTAATCTTGTAGAATGAGAAGATTGAGAGTACTTGCGACAGACTGCCCTCGCTATGTGGCAGACTGAATACGATACTGGCTTTGTTCGACTTTCTTGGGTTCACCATCGACTCTGCTAACCATGGGTCACAGAGTACGAGGAAACGGGTGAAGTTATGCTTGTTCGTTTCGATACCCTCCTCCAGAATCTTCATGCCATACATTTCAGCAACCGATTTATGACAGATGGCTGCATGACCTTTCAACTGCTTCTCGAAAATCCTTTTTGCCGAACCTGCTGTATCGTCCGTTTCCACAATTTTCAAATCAGCGTGCTTGCTCAGAAACTCGCGACACTGCATCAAGGCTACGGGGTGTGAATTAACCTCCGTAATGTCTTTCCAGTCCTCGTCAGGCAGACACATCAGCGAATGCTTGATTCTCAGTTTGTGCTCACCTACAATCTGCATACCGCTATCGCGCATCAGTTCGTAGTTGTGGAGTAGGGACCCCGCTATCGTATTCTCAATAGCATAAACACCAAGCAGGTTCGAGTCAGCCTTCATCTCCTTGAACACCTCTTCAAACGTGTTGCAACAGACCAGTTCCAGCTCTTCACCTTCAAAAAAGCAGTGAGCTGCCACATCATGAAAACTGCCAACCTGTCCTTGTATCGCTATTCTTCTCATATTTATATAATATATTACTCAAAAAAAATCCCACTCAATCTGAGCGGGATTATATGATGTTTTGATTCTTTCCAGTTTGTACCGATTTTGTTACATAAACCATCCCGCTCTTACTGTTTGGTAAAGTAAAAGTAAAAATAGTAATATGCACCAAAATTGAACTTCATTGTTGTCCGTTTATCTTAAAAACTGCGCAAAAGTAGAGATTATTCTACAAACTGCAAACAAAATAAACATTTTTTTATCAGTTTTCTAACAAAATCACGTCTTGAGCTACCAATTTTCGTGAATCTATAGCTCCATTCGCACCATCACGTTTCTTCAGCACCATACATTCACCTTCCAGTTCGATGTCGCCTCGTCCGTTACATTTTGCTGTCAGTTCCTTACATTTTATATTTACATCCACCGTGCCGCTTCCGTTCACCTCAATCCTTGCATCCTTACACTTCAGCTTACCTTCTATGTCGCCGTCTCCATTCACCGTGACCGTTGCATTGCCGTATGCCTTAGCCTTCTTAAGTGTCACGTCGCCCCGTCCGCTTATCTCCACATTCAGGTCGCCCACCTCTACATCTTTTGCAAACACATCACCTTCCCCTTTCACATATATATTAAGGTCTTCGTCCTGAATGAGTTTTCCCTTCAGTTCCACGTCACCTCCAGACACCGTCACGTTCTTCAGCACCGGTGCTGCAATCAGCAGCGTGATTGTAGGTATATTGTCATATCGTTCGTCTGCACTCTCTTTCAGTTTCACGTTCAGTTCCCTCTTTCCGTCCTTCTCCACAATCTGCAAGTCATACAGACTGAGTGCCTCCTTATGTCCCACAGTCTTTACTGCATAATCGTCCGTCTGTCTGAACACCACCTCAATATGTCCTGTAGCCTCGAACGAGTCAAACTCTCCACATTCGAAATCCCTGCTCACAGCCTTACCCCACTTTCCCGAATCGCGGTACTCACTTACAGCCTTCGACTCCTCACGTTCGTTCTTGCTGCCTACAGTCCTATTACTGTTTCCCTGCCCGCAACTCATCATCATCGCAAGCAAAACGATAAATCCTAAATTCTTCATATTATTACATTATTCATTTTAATATCAAATTCATCCATCGGCACTTTTTCCACCATCTGCACCTCCCAGCACACCCCCATCTTATAGCATCGGGGCATTTTCCTTAGTGTCCGGTCATAAAACCCTCGTCCTCTTCCCATGCGTCCTCCGTCCTTGTCGAATGCCACACCAGGCACAACAGCCAGATCTATCTCTCCATAGTCTTTCTCCTCCATCACCCTTCCTGTCGGTTCCATGATACCATACGCACCACTTACCATACTCTCCTCACCTTCATACATCCTCAGCACCAGATCGTTCCCCACACATGTCGGCAACACTACCGTTTTCCCCTTCCTCATTCCGTCCGCTATCAACTCCCTCGTATCCACCTCGTCATCCATCGCCATATACAGGAATATAGTCCTTGCCTCCTGCCACACTTCCGTCTCCATCACCTTGCGGCACACCTCATGCGACAACCGCTTTCTTTCCTCACAACTCAATGCCGCCTTCCGTTGTCTGATTATCTTCCTTAATTCCTTTTTCTCCATTTCATTTACTTTCACGCTGCAAAAATAGATGTAATTTACAAAAACACCAAATAATCGGGGCGCCTTTCGATATATCGACATGTAGTTATGTCGTTATGTCAATATTTTCAGGGTGCCCCCTCCTATACTCCGTAGGAGTCATGCCTGTTTCCCGTTTGAAAAACTTTGTCAGCGACGATGGACACGGGAAATTCAGTCTGTCGGCAATCTGAGCCGTTGTCTCGTCACTATATGCCAGCCATACCTTAATCTCCTTTATTGCCGTCTTGTTTATCCATTGCATCGGTGTCGCACCGCTCCTCTGCTTTATCAGCGTACTCAGATAATGCGGAGCCAGACATAGTCTGTCAGCATAATACCCTATATTCCTTTCCTGTCCGGCATGTCGGCTCACCAGTGAGATGAACCGTCGCAACGTCTCGTCCTTTCTGCTTCTCGTGTGTCCCGCCTCCTGCTTTGTCTCCAATGTGGCTACGTAAGTCAGCATTGACTGCGTCAGCAGCGTCACACATTCCGTGGGGAAAGGTTCCTGTCTCACCAGTTCCCATAACAGGGCGATGTGCGCCTCAATCGTCGGACGCCTTGTCTCGTCTGGATGCACACAGGTGAAGTTTGATATGGCAGGAGCCGTATTCACAAATGTGAATGCATCAATCTCGAAGTCGGGCGACAGTTTCCGTTTCTCGATAAGTGTCTCTGCATGGAAAATCACGATATCCCCAGCCACGAAATGATAATCCACCAAATCGAACGAATAGTCAGCCCATCCCTGTCTCACATACACAAATCTGCCTTCCCTCAGCAGATAGGGCTGGGTGGGCATCAGGAATTCACGTTCCTGAAACTTGAAATCCTTCAGCATGAAGAAATTATCGTGCAGTACGAAATTGCCATGCTCCTGCCATTGGGCAGTATTCATTAGCAAGTCGAGCGAAATAGTGTCTATAAGCATCCCGTTAAGGTTATCGTTAAGGTTAAGGTTATCGTTAATTAGTACACAAAGGTAAGTCAAAGTGTGCAAATAATGCAAATTTTTCTGAAAAATCTTACAATATGGCAAGTATTCCGACCAATAAGCCAACCTCTTCTACTCTTAAAGTCCGTACCTTTGCACCGGAATTTTTTTTTAAGGTTATATGATTATGAAAAAGATTGTGAGCCTAGTTTGCTCAATTGCTTTCAGCACATCTATGATGGCAGGTGGTCTGATGACTAACACCAACTATCACATTGCTTTCGACCGTATGTTTGCTCGTGGTGCAACCACCGAGATCGACGGAATCTTCAGTAACCCAGCCGGTATGGCTTTCGGACATGAGGGATGGCAACTCTCGCTCAACTTCCAGAAACCCTGGCAGAACCGCGACATCGATGCTACGTTTGCTTACGGAAAAGATGCTTCCGGTGCACCACTCATGTATCAGAAAAAATACAATGGCAAGGCTTATGCCCCCATCGTTCCTGCAATCTTTGCAGCCTACAAACACAACCGCTGGTCCATCTCGTCCATGATAGGCATCGTGGGTAGTGGTGGATTCGTTAAGTACGACGATGGTCTGCCTATGTTCGACCAGCCGCTTATGGGAGCCTTTTTTCAGAAAGGACTGACACCCGATAAGTACCAATTCGATTCTCAGGTGAAAGGTAAGCAGTACATCTATGGCGGACAGGTCAACTTTGCATACCGCTTCACCCGTCACCTCTCAGGAGCCGTAGGCATCCGTGCCAACTACTACAACGGATATTACCGTGGTCATGTAATTGCAAGCACTATACCCGCATTGGGCAGCAAACAACTTGTTAACCTTCAGCTCGACGTCGATCAGCGCGGATGGGGATTCACACCCGTCGTTTCTGTCAACTATAAAATCCAGAAGTTCACCTTTGCTGCAAAATACGAATTCCGCACCAAGGTAGAGACAAAGAACAGAACCAATTCCCTTTCAGTCGATATGAACGGTAAAGCAACCGACGTAAAGGCTTTGGCTGAAAATATTGGAAACGAAGCTGCTGTCGCAGCACTTAAAACCTCGATGGGTAGCATGGCAGACAAAATTGCCGACTACCTGCCTGACGAAAAGACACGTTACGATATGCCGGCACTCCTTGCCGTAGCTGTGGGTTACGAATTCCTCCCTTGTCTTCGTGCCACAGCCGAATACCACTTCTACGACGATAAGAATGCCAAGATGGCACACGACCGTCAGAAAGAACTCACTCGCGGTACCCATGAGATCCTTGCTGGAGTAGAATGGGATATCAACAAGAAATTTACTGTCAGCTGCGGTGGTCAGCGTACCGACTACGGACTCTCCGACGGCTACCAGCAGGACACATCATTCGCTTGCGACAGTTGGTCCATCGGCTTAGGTGGTGCATGGAACATCAATCAGAAAGTTCGTCTCAACGCCAGCTACTTCTGCTCACTCTACAGCAACTACGACAAAGTAGCTCCTACCATCAAAGAGACTTTCTCACGTACCAACCACGTCATCGGCGTCGGAATAGATTACAAGTTCTAATAGTATAAGTTTATAAATCGAAGAGGATGCAACTCCATGAGCTGCATCCTCTTTATCTTATAGGGCGACCTTTACAAAAAGGCTTTAATCTTTGAAATAATCTCATCATACTCCTCATCCGTCAGGTACACCTTTCCCGGATTCATCTGGAATGTGCCTCCGTAGTCCGGACCGTCCACATACTTCGGAGCCAGATGGAAATGCAGGTGACTCAACTTATCGCTATATGCACCATAATTAATCTTCTCCGGATTCAGAGCCTTCTGCATCGCACGTGTCACCTGAGCCACGTCAGCCATGAACGCATTACGTTCCTCGTCCGACAACTCATTCAGGTCGTTCACGTGTCCGTTATACGCTACGAGGCAACGTCCTCTGTACGTCTGTTCCTTGAACAGGAAAACTCTCGATACTCTCAGTTCGGCAAACTGAATCATCAGACTCTTCAGAGTCTCATTGTTTGTGCAATACAAACACTCTTTTGGATCACTATACATGGTATTCTTAATTTTCAACTTTTAATTTTTAACCTTTAACTCAAGCTCCCGAAGGAGCTTGTGACTCCGATGGGACTCAAACCCATGACCTGCAGAACCGGAATCTGACGCTCTATTCAACTGAGCTACGGAGCCAAAACATTGTGCAAAGGTAATGCTTTCCGCAATAAATGACAATCTGTGGAGGATAATTTTTCTGAAAAGTACTAACTTTGCATCGCTTTTTTGTGGAAACATAAATGAATAAAAACATACTTCCTGCAGTACTCTCGCTCCTGTTCGCTTTGCCTGACGCAGCACAGGACATAACCCTTGCCGACTCCATTGTCCGCTACCAGATGCCGAGTGGAGGGTGGGCGAAAAATCAGGACTGGCTCCACGGTTGCGACCAACGCTACATGGCAGAATGCTTCCGTACCGGAGTGGGTAGTACCATCGACAACGGAGCTACCACCTCCGAACTCAAGACCCTCGCGAAAGTGATGAGACAAGAGGGTAGGGAAGAAGAAAAATACCATACGGCATTCCTGCATGGCGTTCAGTACCTGCTCCTTATGCAGTACGAAAATGGAGGCTGGCCACAGTTTTTCCCATTTCGTTCCGACGAATCATACGCCAATCATATCACCTTTAACGACGACGCCATGGTGCGTGTCATGCGACTTCTTTGGGACGTCGCCGAACGTCGTGGCGACGTAGGCAGCGTCACCCTTCCCGACAGCTTGCGTCAGTCTTGCCGCCTTGCCTTCTGGCGTGGGGTAGGGTGTATCCTCCGTTGTCAGATTCGTGATGCCGAAGGTCATCTCACCGTATGGTGCCAACAGCATGACGAACTCACCCTTCTGCCAGCTCCTGCTCGTCGCTACGAACTCGCCTCCTACTGTGGCTTCGGAGAGACCGTCAGCATTCTCTCTCTCCTCATCGACATCCTTGACTCCCATCCCGACTACTCCCATACAAGCATCTCCGAACAACAACTCGTCAACAGCATCGATGCTGCTATCCAATGGCTCTCTTTGCATCCCATACGCGATATGCGCATCGAAGAATATACCGATGCCGAAGGTCGTCCCGACAAACGTATGATACCATCTCCCGGGGCACCCCTCCTCTGGGCACGTTACTACGATCTTGAACATGCCCAGCCTCTCTATTCCGATCGTCGCGGACTCCCCCTGAAATCGTTTAACGATATCGAATACGAACGCCGCAACGGCTACCAATGGGTAGGCGATACGCCTCAGCGCGTCATCCTGCGCTGGAAAAAGAGGCAGGAATAGCATCGCATTTCATAGCTGACGAAGGGGTGCCAAAATTTCAAGCGCTTAGAAATAAAATTCCAAGCGCTTGAAACTTAAATTCTAAGCGCTTAGAATTTCAGCACGGCAGGCGCACCCTGTAAAAGTTCATTGTTCTTCACGTAGGAATTGTGGTGTGTGGCGGATGTATTCGTAGCCGAAGCGGCAACGGAGGCAATCGCGGCGGGTGCAGTAGTTGCGGTAGAGTTGGATAAGGGCTTGGGTGTCGGCTGCGTTTTCCGGACGGATGCCTGCTTCAGTCCAGTTACGTATGATGAAGTTGTTTTCGGCTGGTATCTGCTCAAGGAGGGTAATGCCTTTTTCAGCAAGCGCCTCGTTTGCTTTATAACGTCCATAACAGAAAAGTATGGGTGCGACGGCATTGATTATGAGTGATTGCCGTGACGCGTTGGACAGGTGTTTTTCACGGGGTAGAGTACTAGGGCTGTCGAAGGTATAGTGGGTTTTCCAGTATTCGCTGACGTGGGTGTCGAACAGTTGCATGATGTCTTCCACTCGTTGTGCATTCAGTATGCGCGAGAGGTTGAGACGCTGCTGGTAGTACATCATGGCAAGTTGTGCGATACGGATGTGTGGGAAGTTCTGAGGACGCAGACGTAGGAATTTCCACTCGGCTGGATTGATGGGGGAGAATCCGAATTTATGTTTCAGATATCGGTATTCGTTTCTCAGGCGGGTATAGTATTCATTACCTTCGAGGGGTGTCTCCAGGAGTCCTGCCTGTCCGAAGAAGATGGCCTCGACCTGCAGGAGGTTGTCTTTGTGTTTTCCGACGGCAGACATGGGTATGGACTGTGCCCAATGTTCGAATGCGTCGCCGTTCTTGCCGAAGCCAAACGAACGGGCTATGGTTACGAAGAAGGTGTCTTCCCAGTTGCCTTCGAGTTGTTGACGACGTTCTGTTATCTGCTGTGCACGCATTTCCATGCGTTCCACTTGCAGGGCACTCAGCCAACTGTGAATCTGAAGACGGCTGAGGTTGTTCACTATCCTGGCACATGCAGGGGTGACGTCGCCCCGAAGCAACTGATTGTAGTTCCTTCTGATGTAGTCGGGGATGTTCATCTGCAGTTGCGGAATGGCTTTCCCGTTGGGGTATCTCAACTCATCGTCTGCCTCGCATACTACGTGGAGGATGATGTTCTGATATGCCGGATTGTTTTCGTGATGGTGGCGGAACCAGTCGCTAGTCCGCATGTGTATCTCTACGTTTCCAACCCATACTACGCCATCTATCTTAATCTTTGCATCAAGAAAGTCGGGACCTGCATCGGTATTATGCAGTCCGGGATTCAATACTTCTATTTCCTTTCCGTCGGTTGTGGTCAACTGATGAAGGGGAAATATCTTGTGTTTCCAACAGTAGTGCAAAAGCTGTTCCATCAAATCATTTACTATTTGACTATTTACTATTTACTATTTACTATTTACTATTTGGCGTCTTTTTTTTAAATTTATCAAGGTCGAGTACGATGCCGAGGGTGGCTGTGGTGCCGAGAGTGACGGGCGATTTTGGGTAGTAGTTACGTGGACGGTAGTTGAAGAGGTTATCAACGGCGCAGTTGAGGGTGATGCCTTTCAGGATTCGTTGTGAGAGACTGAGTTTCCAGATGCTGTAGGCTTCGTAGTGGACTGTGGAGCCGTTGGCTGTGATGGTTGAATAGTATTCGGTAGCGTCCATGGCTGAGAGGAAGCGACCCGAGAGAGCGACACAAAATCCGTAGTTTTTGGTGAATTGATGGTCGTAGTCGAGTCGCCATGTGAGTGAATGGGGACGGACGGGGTTGAGGTTAGCTTGTCCGTCGTCGAGTATGTTCTTGACGAAGGCATAGGAGAGGCGTGCACGGAATCCGCAGAGGTGGTTGAGTTGGAAAGTGGCATCCACTCCTGTTATCTTCTGGTTGGCTACGTTGGTGTACATCTGTCCGACGGCTCCGTTGCGCAAGATGGTGGCTGTGGTGATGTAGTTGCGGAATATGTTGTAGTAGCCGGAGGCGGTAAGGCTATATTTGAGGTTGTCGCCCATGGAGCCGTGGTTGGTCCAGGAAAGGGAAAAGTTATGGTTGGTCTCGCATTTGAGGTCGGGATTGCCGTATATCATGAATATGCCACCCATATAGAAGTCCATATAGAGTTCCTTGAGCGATGGGGCACGGAATCCGGATGCGTAGGAGGCGCGGAAGGTGTGGTGGGGGAGTTTGTACATGGCTGCGAGTTTCCATGTAGGCATGCCTTTGGAGGAGGCTGAGAAGTAGTCGTAGCGCAGTCCGGCGATGAGGTCCCATCTTTTAGAAGGATTGTAATCCCATTGGAGGAAAAGGTCGTAGGAGTTCTGAACGTGACTCTTGGAACTGTCGCTAAACTGGTAGGACATGAGGTAGTCGTTCATGTAGTCGGCTCCAAGGGTGAGAAGCGACTGCCATGATGGCATCTGGAGGTTGTAGAGTGCACGTCCGATGTTCTGACGGTTGGAGTAGTCGCGGATGTCTTTCCCGTTGTTTAGGTAGTAGTCAGACTTGTCGTACTGGTCGAAGCTGTATGCCAGTTCGAGGTCTTGAAGGGAGGTGATGCGCCAATTGGAACGCAGTCCGTAGTTGAGGTCGCGATAGCGTTCGTGATTGTAGGAGCTGTTTTCGCGTTCGCGGAAGAAGTAGGCAGCACGTCCCGTAAGACGGAGCACGTCGCTGGGTGTCCAGATGAGTCGTTCCCTGATGTTGTAGGTTTTCCCACCGTATGCGGTGGTGAGTGACGACTGTTCGCCATGAAGGGGGAGGGAGTCGTTACGGGTCATCTGGAAGGTGGTGAGTGAGTTGACGCGTCCTACGTTGAATTCACCACTTGCTCCGTGACGCCATTCCTTGGTGGCTCCTTCGTAACGGCTGTGGACACGGGCACCCCAATGGTCGGAGGGGTCTTTCGTAATAATATTGATAACTCCACCCATTGCCGACGAACCGTAAAGGGTGGAGGAAGCACCTTTGACTATCTCGATACGTTCGATGTTGGAGAGGTCGAGACGGGAGAAGTCAATGTTGTTGAGTGATTCGCCTGCCAGACGTTCGCCGTCGACGAGGAAGAGGATGTTGTTGCCGGCATAACCGCCCATGTTGAGCACTTGCTGTCCCATGGAGTAGGAGAATTCGAGTCCGGGGAGTTCCTGTTGGAGCATGTCCTTGACGTTGGTGGCGTCGGCTTTCTGTATGTCTTCGGAAGTGATGACACGTGTGACAACGGGCAGGTCGGCAAGTGCCTTGGGTGTGCGGGTAGCTGTAACTACGACGGTCTCCAGTCCGAGTGGATTACTGTTCCACACGGCTGTATCGGCTGGTTCGACGGGAATGGTCTCGGCGAATGCCAGTAAGGGTAGCATGAGGAGTAGAGCCAAAAGGCTTATTGACCTCTGACAGTTTCTTGTCATCAGTTGAATACCGGGTATTTGTATTTTACAGTTATCCATCCTTTGACGTGGTATTTGTCGGTGGAGACGAAGTCGGTGAGCTGGAATGCTGCTATGGTTCCGTCGCTCATGCGCAGGAGCATGACGTTGTCATGCATGGTGTAGTTGGGTGGCATGATGCTGATGTCGACATCCATCCAACGACTGGCTTCCGAGTTGCGGTAGCCGGGTGCGTAGCCGAAGATGCCTTCCATCATACGTGACATATCGACGATGATGGACTGGTCGCTGTAGGTGTCGGCTATCCAGTTGTCTGAAGTGGGAAGTCCAGCTGCCTCTGCCTCGGCAATGGTGTGGTATGGGGTCATGAGGACTGCACCTCCGTTGGTCTTCACGTCGTAGTGGTGGATGGCAAAGTCCCATTGGAGGGGTGCTCCGCTTTCTGACTTGTCAGCGATGTTGATGTCGGACAGAGTGAAGGTTGGTTCGGAGGTGTGGAGGTTGACGTATATCCAGCGGGTGAAGCTGGTAGCATCTTTGTAGAACTGACGGCTGCCGTCGGCATCGGTACTGCTTTCGGGTGTCGTGTTTCCTCCGTCGTCGGTACCGTCGAGAGTGTCATCATATACTCCTCCCAGCACATCACAGGCTGAGAATAATCCCCCGAAGAGGATTATTCCCAGTATGCAGATGAGTTGATGTGATATGTGTTTGCGGAGTATAGTCATCAATGGGTGTTATTACTGATTGATCACGTCGTCGAAGTCCGCAGGATTGATATGGATGGTTATGCCTCCCATGACTCCTGGAACTTTGATTTCGCCTGT
>CACYGK010000056.1 GCA_902774005.1 uncultured Bacteroidales bacterium
CCGATTTCATCGGTACTGCTCAGTTCCCAGCTGAAGAGTGGGAGCAGATGAAGGTTGACGTAACCAAGGGTGGTGCGAAGATTATCGAACTGCGCGGACGCAGCTCGTTCCAGAGTCCGTCACTCCTCTCTGTAGAGATGATTGCAAGTGTGATGGGTGGTTCTAAGTTCCAGTATCCTGCAGGTACATACGTATCGAACGGCAAGTACAACCACATCATGATGGCTATGGACACTACACTCGACAAGAACGGTTGCTCATACGAGATGCCGAAGGGTACCGCTGAGGAACTCGCTAAGTTGGATGCCAGCTACGAGCACCTCTGCAAGATGCGCGACGAGTTGGTTACTCTCAACATCGTTCCGCCAATCAGCGAGTGGAGCAAAATCAATCCAAATCTCTGATGAACAGCACTCTGATGAACAGCAGAAATATGAATCTAAAGAAGTTAAAGGGAAGACACCTTCCCTTTATCTTTCTTTTTATATGTATGATGTCTGTGGTGGGCACCAGGGCTTCGGCTCAGGAAAGGGTGCTCGGCGCAGACTTGTCGTTACTGCCTGCCTATGAGGCTGCCGGTACGGACTATTATCCGCAGAACGGTGGAAAGGTGATACCTGACGTTCTGGGATATGTGAAGACGGAGGCTGGAATGAATGCCGTGCGCCTGCGTCTGTTCGTGGCACCGGACGGAACAGACCCGAGTGTGTGTCAGACCTTAGGCTACGTGAAGGACATGGGCAAGCGGATAAAAGATGCAGGAATGCTGTTCCTGCTCGACTTCCATTACAGCGACACATGGGCAGACCCATCAAGTCAGACGATACCTGCAAGTTGGTACGATCTGAACGAAATAGGTGACTTGGATAACCTGACTGACTGGACGGTGGAACAGAAAGTGTATAACTACACGAAGGACTGTCTGAATGAACTGGTCAGCTATGGTGCTACTCCCGACTTCGTGCAGATCGGCAACGAAATCAGTTATGGTATGCTGTGGAGAAAGGACTACGACAAGGTGTACCCCAAACTGGCGCAGGGCGACTGCGGCTGGCAATGGGAGCGACTGGGTAAGTTTCTCAATGCCGGAGCAAAGGCTGTGAGAGAGGTGACGCCTGATGCAAAGATAATAATACATACGGAACGTGTGGCTGAGGAGGATGCGACGGAGAATTTCTATACATATCTGGATAATCTGGAGGTAGATTACGACATAATCGGACTGAGTTACTATCCGTTCTATCACGGTTCGCTGCAACAGCTGAGTACCACCCTGAAACGCCTGCAGCAGGTGATGCCCCAGCGGAAAGTGCATATCGTAGAGACGGCATATAACTATGCCTATTATCCCACGGATGCCGTGTACGACCTGCAGGACACATGGTCTGCAACCGTAGCAGGACAGCAGCAGTATGTGGAAGACCTGACGGCGGAACTGTGGCGCCATAGCAATGTCACGGGTCTCTATTGGTGGTTTGCCGAAGAGAACGGCAACGGCAAGAATAAGACGGTACTCGGTTCGTGGTTGAACCGGGGACTGTGGAACAACAGTACGCACAGGGCTTTGCCGGCACTCGGCAAGATGCAGGATTTTCTTAACGTGCCGACACTGGTGATGGATGTGAAGGGGAAAAAGAAGAAAAAACAGCCGGTGGATGTGTTCGACACGACAGGCAGAAAAGTCCGGAAGGGCGGTTCGGGAATATATGTCGGTGGTGGTGCATCATTCATAATAAGGTAGAAGACTGTACACAAATGACACTCAAAGGACGATATAGCGTGTGGGGATGGGTATGGCGCATAGGATTGACTCTGGTGCTGTTCCCATTAGTTCTTTTAGCTATATTGTCTGTTTTGCTTTATATTCCTCCTATTCAGAAGTGGGCAGTAGATAAGGCTGCCGACGTGCTGAGCGAGGAGATGCAGATGGAGGTGAGCATCGAGAAGGTGAGACTGAAATGTCCGCTCGACCTCTGTCTGAACGGTATGCTTGCGGTACAGGAGGGCGATACGGTGCTCGATTCCGAGGAACTGGCACTCAGTGTGAGGTTCGTACCCCTGCTGAGTGGTAATGTGGAGGTGGACGATGTGCATCTCACCAATACCAAACTGAATACACGCGAACTCATCGAGGCATGCAGGATTAAAGGATGGGTGGGCAAGTTGTCGCTTGTGTCCCATTCGACCAGTCTGACCGACGAACTGGCAGTGGTGAATATGGCAGTATTGAAGGATGCGGACGTGAGTATCTCGATGGCAGACTCTATACCGGAGGATACGACCACGGAGGAATCGGAACCGGTGAACTGGCAGATCGACTTGCGTGATGTGCAGTTTGACAATGTAAGGGTGGCGTTCGACATGCCGATGGATACGGCTCGCATGTCGGTATTTGCATATATCGGAAAAGCCAAATTGCATGGTCTTGTTGACCTGGGCAATGAACTGTATAAGGTGGATGAACTGGACGTATCGGGTTCGCAGCTGGGATACGAGGGTATGGTGAGAGCGGAAGATGTGGTAATAGATATGGATTCGTTCTGTTACCGCGGTACGGGTGATATGTCGCTCGTAGTAAACCAACTGGCAGCAAGGGTATATCCTATGATGGAGGGGGTGAGCGAGGGTTATAATATACCTATAGTGGAAACGAGGGGTAGGGTGGAGATGGACTCGACATCGCTGACTGTTCCACTACTGTCATTGAAGACGGAAGAGTCACTGATGAAAGCGAAGATGTATATGGACTTCTCGGCTTTCGACTCTATCAATCCGGGACAGATGAGGCTCGACGCAAAGGCACAGATAGGACGCGGAGATATTCAGTCGGCACTGTTCGGATTCATGCCCGAACAGGATGCACGCGACCTGAACAGCACACTGAACCAATACCTGCCTAACAAACCGATTGTAGCTGTGGTTGAGGCAAAGGGAAATATGCAGCATCTGGAGGTGAATACCTTGGATGCCGTGATTGAAGGTTTTGCAAAACTGAAATCCTCCGCTACACTCGACCACGACGACCTGACTGCCAATGCAGACTTGGCGGTGATGAAGGGAAAGGTGTCGGCAATGGCTGACTATAACATGGCGAATGATGCATACGACGTGAAGGTTGGAATACGTGACCTGGCTGTCGGCAAACTGGCTAATCTGGAAGATGACTGTAATGTGACCGGTACTGTCGAGGCGAAAGGACGCGGATTTGATTTCCTTGAACGCAGCACTTTCATGAATGCACGCATAGCCCTCCATGAGGCAAACTTCGGTAAGATGGACCTGAGTCGGATTATGGCTGACGCCAGTCTGTCGGGCGGTGTACTGAAGAGTAGGGTGAACAGTGATAATGCACAACTGAAGGCTGACATACAACTGGATGCGAACCTCGGCAATGTGATTCAGAACCGATTGAAGGAGAAGTCGGTAAAAGAGAGTGTAGAGGGTAAGATGGTGCTCGACGTAGATTATGCTGACATCATGTCTATGGGCTTTATCGATACGGCATTGGTTGTAAGTACTGCTGGAACTGCCGATTTCTCGGTGGCAGACTGGAGCAGTAAACATCCTCTGTTCCAGTGCGATGTGGACATACATGGAGTGGATATACACACATATTCCGATTCCCTCACTACCAATGCTTTCGTTCTGAAGGCTCTGACTAAGGTGGACACTACGGATATTCAGTTCGGTGCAGGAGATATAAAGGTTGATTTCCGTACCCCGAACAACATTATGACATTCCTCGATCAGTCGATGAAATGTTCGGATGTGTTTGCGAAGCAGATGGAGGAAAGGGAAGTCAATATTGACGAAGTGAAGAAATACATGCCTGTCATGTTTATCGATGCCAAGGCAGGTAGGAACAATCCCATAACACCACTTCTGAAGGAATATGGTATGGCTTTCTCGGAGTTGTCGTTAAAGATGCGTACCACACCCGAACACGGAATTTCAGGACACGGACATATCTATGCTATGCAGTATGATACAATCAGGATTGACACTACGTACCTCATTATAAAGCAGGACTCCGACCTGATGACATTCCGTTCGGCTGTCATCGCTGATGACCAACCTATGGTACCCGGATTCAAGGCTTTTCTCGAAGGATATACGGCGCCGAAGGTTGCTGATGCCCATCTGCGTTTCTTCAATAAACAGAAAGAGAAGGGTATCGACCTCGGACTGCATCTGCAGACGGTTGACAGTGCGATAGTCGTGAATCTTTATCCGGACGAACCGATAGTTGGATTCAAGCGGTTCAGACTGAACGACGATAATCATGTGACGGTTCAGTTGACGAGATCCGACACGAAGGGACCGTCTGAGTTCGGACTTATCAATGCGGATGTGCGACTGAATTCGCTAGAAGACAGTTGTAATATCATGCTGCAGGCACAACCTAACGAATGGAACGAACAGAGGGCTCATGCCGTAATCCAGAGCCTGAATCTGCAGGATCTGTTGAAGGTAGTTCCGTTTGCCCCCAAGATGGCAGGATTATTTAATATGGATGCTACCTACGACGTGCATGATGAGCAGTTTAAAGTGCTAGGTGATGTGTCGCTGAAGGACTTTGTATATGAAGACATGGCAGTCGGCAATCTGCATTCCAATCTGGTATATACTCCGGAAGGAACGGATGTGCATACGGTGGATGCATCGCTCGACTATAACGACACTCCTGTGGCATTGATGAAGGGTAGTTACAGTACGCAGACTCCCGAGGGTTATCTCGATACAAATCTGAAACTGGCTGAAGTACCGTTGTCGTTGATTTCTCCGTTCGTACCCGATAAGCTGATGGGATTCAGCGGATATATGACTGGTGATTTGACGGTGAAAGGACCTACAGACAAACTCGTCTTTGACGGTAAAGTCGTGACGACTGATGTACATGTATTGTCGGAACCTTATTCGCTTGACCTGCGACTGGCGAACGATACGGCGTATATTGAGAACAGCCGCATAAAGTTCGACCACTATAAGATTTACGGAGCCGGAGATACTCCGCTCGACTTCGACGGATACTTCGATTTTGCCAACTTCGATAATATGTATATGTCGCTGTCGCTCTATGGTTACGGTTTCAAGTTGATAGAGGCAAAACGCAGCAAGAAGGCTGTACTCTTCGGTGATATATACGGAGATATCATGTTCCGTGTAAACGGTTCGATGACAGACCTCTCGATTCGTGGTGCCATCAATATCCTGAGTAAGACGAATATGACCTACGTGATGACCGAGACTCCGCTTTCGCAGGGAGACCGACTGGAGGATATCGTCGAGTTCGTGGATTTCAATGCTCCTCCTGATACGGTAACCGTCAAACCTCAGGCGATGGGTATAGATATGAGGGTGGCACTGAGGGTTGAGGAAGGTGCGAAGTTCAATTGCGAGTTCTCGGCAGACCGTCAGAGTTATATCATGTTGCGCAGCGGTGGTCAGGTGACTATGACTTACACTCCGGAGGGTGTGCTCAGTGTGATAGGACGTATAACCGTAGTTGAGGGAGAAATGAAATATACGCTGCCTATCATCCCGCTCCGTACGTTTGTGATAACTCCGGGCAGTTATATCGATTTCAACGGTGATGTGACGAATCCTGTACTCAATATTGCTGCTACGGAACGTATGAAGGCGTATGTCAGCAGTGAGGGTGCGTCGGCAAGAAGTGTCATCTTCGATGTGGGTGTGAAGATAACCAATTCACTCTCTGATATGGGACTTTTGTTTACGATTGATGCTCCTCAAGACCCGGCAGTGAAAGAGGAACTGTCCGGCTACACCGATGAAGATAAGAATAAACTGGCAGTAGCTATGATGGCTACGGGCATGTATCTGTCGGCAACCAATACTTCGAGCACGGCATCGAACGGTGCCCTTAACAGTTTCCTGCAGTCGGAAATCAACGCATTGACGGGTAAGACACTCGGTTCGGTAGTGGACATAAGTGTGGGAATAGACAATACGACATATTCAAACGGCGAGACAGGTACGGACTACTCGTTCAAGTTCTCGAAACGATTCTTCAGCGACCGTCTTAACGTAGTGATAGGAGGAAAGGTGTCGAGCAACAAGAACGCATATCAAGCCTCTGGTCAGGGTTCGTTTATTGATGACGTATCGCTCGAATGGCGACTGGACAACAGTGCTACCCGATATGTGCGTATCTTCTATGCTAACGACTATAATAATATAGTGGATGGCGTTCTCCAGAAGAGTAGTGCCGGTCTGCTTCTGCGCAAGAAAGTGGATAAGGTGACCGAACTGTTTATATTCAGACGGAATAGAAAAGAACCCGCAAATGAGAAGAATTAGAAATAAGTCATACATATTGATTCTTTCGGTGGTGGCATGTCTGCTTGCAGGATGTTCCACTACGAGTAACCTGCCGGAGGGCGAGTACCTCTATACGGGTATTAAGTCTATCAATGTGGATGATAAGAAGAAAACTTCGGCTGAGGCATCGGCACTTGATGAGGTGGAGGCTGCTTTGGCGTATGCACCTAACAACTCCCTGTTCGGCAGTTCGTCGCTACGTACTCCTCTCCCAATCGGACTCTGGGTTTACAACTCGCTGGTAAACAAGGAGATGAAGGGGTTCAGGAAGTGGATCTTCAACACCTTTGCTTCCACTCCTAAGACTATCACATCAGCATCGCCCGACACACGAGTGAAAGTGGCTAAGAACTTGTTGCAGAACTACGGATATTTCGGTGCCGACGTAAAGTACAAACTTATCAGTGGAAAGAATCCGCGGAAACAGAAGATAGAATATGATGTACATCTGGGCAGAGCATCTATGCTCGACTCCATTACATATATTTTCCCAACTGTCGAGGATAGTATAATAAAGGCAACTAAGGATGATTGTCTGCTGCAGAAAGGAAAACAGTTTTCGGTTTTGGATTTGCAGAATGAAAAGATACGTCTGAATAAGGAATTCCATAATAACGGTATGTATTATTATCGTACCGAATACATCAATTACTTAGCCGACACGATTAATAATCCGGGTATGGTGAGGTTGCTTGTTGCATCAGACAGAAAACTGCCCGAACGTGCAAACAGACAGTGGACGATAGGAAAGCGTGATGTCTTTATTCGTGACAATAGGGTTATGGGTAATGCACCAAGAGGTAGCCGTCAGCGTATGATGAGTTATGACGACACACTTTCATTCCGCAATCTGACTATTGCTTATAAAGGGAAACGTTTGCCCGTATCGCCACGAGTGATATACCGCGGACTGAAGTACCGTACCGGTCAGATGTATAACGAAGAGAGGGTGGCGCAGACGATAAATGCGCTGTCGAGTATGAACATATTCTCCAATGTGCAGCTTTCGTTCGTTCCGCGTGACACGACAGATACATGTTCGATACTGGATTCACGTATCAACCTGACGATGGATAAACTCATCGATGCTTCGATGGAGTTTAACCTGACGTACAAGAGCAATACTCAGTTCGGTCCCGATGCGGCACTCACCCTCTCGAAACGTAATGCTTTCCATCGTGGCGAGACGTTGTCGATGACATTGCGCGGACTTTATTACTGGCGTCTGGCGGGAAGTGAAGGTGTGGACGTGAACCGTCGTAACACATACGAATATGGTGTGGACCTCGGATATACCATCCCTTGGATCGGGTTCCCGTGGTTGGCAAACCGCCGTTACCGTTATCCTACATCCACGAAGTTCTCGGCTGGATTCACACGTTCGAATGTGGCGAACGTATATCGTTACAACCGTCTGCAGTTCGGTATTGATTATTCATTCCAGACTTCGAAATATATAACTCATAATTTTACTCCAATCGGCATAGACCTGCTCGATGTGAGAGATATCTCAGACGATTATATGAAGGCTACGAATGTTGTTACGCTCCTTTCACAAGTATTTGCTGACCGATATACACCATCGATGCAATATGTGTTCTGTTATGATAACTCATCAAATCATTTCCATAATGTATCGACCCACTTCACGGCAACGGTAAAGGAAGGCGGAAACATAATAGCTACGGCACAGGCTATTGCAGGAAAGTCGTGGAACGAAAAGGAGAAGAATTTCATATTTGAAAATTACAGCCAGTTTATTAAGGTTATCCTCGAACTGCGTAACCGTTTCCGTCTTACTCCACGCAGCGAAATTGCCACACGTGCTTATTTGGGCTTTTGCCGTCCGTATGGAAACTCAGACTTTACTCCTATCACCGAATGGTTCTATGTGGGAGGTGCGAACAGTATCCGTGCATTCGGTACTCGCTCTATCGGACCTGGTGGATTCTACAGCGATGAGATAAACCACTACCTGATTCATAGTGGAGACATACGAATGGAGATGAATGCCGAGTACCGTTTTCCAATGTTCGGAAACCTCTACGGAGCTTTGTTTGTTGATGCCGGAAACGTGTGGGGGTGGAAAGACTCAGACAATGACGGTACACCATTCGCAATAACGGAGTTGCGTTCCGATACATTCCTCAAACAGATTGCTCTCGGTACCGGATTCGGTTTCCGTTACGACCTGGATTTCCTCGTACTCCGTTTTGATGTGGGTGTTGCAATTCACGCTCCATACGAAACGAGTAAATCGGGCTACTATAATATTGACAAATTCTGGAGAGACGGTATTGCATTCCACTTTGCCGTCGGATATCCGTTCTAAACTCCTAACTCCTAATTCCTAACTCCTAACTAAAAAATGCTCTATCCTCTTCTTTTCGAACCCAACCTCCACCCCACAGTATGGGGAGGCAGTCAGATAGAACCGTACAAGCAACTCCTGTCCTCCGGTCAGCCGATAGGTGAGAGTTGGGAAATAAGTGTTGTACCTTCGTCGGTCAGCATCATCAGCAACGGAAGTTTCCGAGGCAGACAGTTTGATGAGGTGGTAAAGGAGTACGGAGCCGATTTGCTGGGTAAGGGAGTATTTGAGAAATATCACGGAGAATTTCCACTCCTTATAAAATTTATCGATGCAGCCGACGACCTCAGTATTCAGGTGCATCCTGACGATGAAATGGCTCAGCGCGAGGAGGGTAAGAACGGAAAGACGGAGTGTTGGTACATCATCGATGCCCAACCCGGTTCCTTCCTCTATGCCGGTATGAAGGAACGGATTACTCAGGAGGAATATGTGCGTAGGGTAGAGGACGGCACGATTTGCGACGTACTGGCAAAACATGAAGTGAAGACCGGTGATGTGTTCTATCTTCCGGCTGGACGTGTTCATGCTATCTGTGGAGGAATACTTCTTGCTGAGGTGCAGCAGAACAGCGACATCACATACCGTATATTCGACTATAACCGTCCGGGACTTGACGGCAAACCCCGTCAACTGCATACGGAGCAGGCTATGCGGGCTATCGACTTCAACGTAGAAGATGAATACCGTACAATATATAATAATGAGAAGGAACGTGCCAACCCATGCATTGAGTCCCCGTTCTTTACGGTCCGTATCGTGGAGACTGCCCGTGCTTTCCATCGTAATTTGCTGAAGTACGATTCCTTCATCGTCACCATGTGTCTTGAAGGCGACTGCAAGATACAGATCCGTTCTACAGGCGACAGCGTCATATTGCGTCAAGGTTACACATGTCTTATTCCTGCAAGCATAGCCGACTACGACGTGATACCTCAGAACGAGACAGGGAAGACCCGTCTTCTCGATGCTTATATAAACAATAAAAAGAACCTTGTCAACAGAGTAACAAGGTTCTTGAAGATAACTGGCAAATAAACGTTGCCAGTTTTTTTTAGTTTCCTCCGAATGGGAAGTTGATACCGAGGCTGATTTGTGAACGTCCTGACAATGGGAGTCCCTGCTTAGCCAGTTTACCCAGCGTGTGGTCCATACCGATGAAGAAATTGAATCCGTTAGGATGAACGTTGATGAGCCATCCGAAGCTTGTGCCGAATGTTGTGAACGCAAGGTTGGCTGTTATTGAGAGAACCTTTACAGGGGCTACGTTGGCAGAGAAACGGAAGTCAGTCCAGCTGTACTTACCTGCCATACGTGTAGTGTTCAGGAAACCGAACTTCAGTTTGTCGTAGAAGTGAGCTGTGTACTCAGCACCCCAAGTCCAGGTTGCACCGATTGCCTTTGAGCGGCTACCCTGATCTCCCTTGTCCTGCAACTCGTAGAGTGAAGCGATGTCTTCGCCCAAACGGTCTATTTCGTCGTCGAACGAGTTCTTGACACCTTCAGCATCTGAGAGGTTGAAAATATGACTGTCTGTTTCTACGCGCTGCTCTCCGTTGGTAGAAGCTACGAAGTTCTTGCTGTAGCTAATCCATCCGAGGTCGAGGAATGCCATCGAAACCTTCCAGTTCTCATTGATCTTATACTCAGCACCGAAGTCGAATGCCATACCGAATCCGCATACGCCCCACTTAGTCTTGTCAACTCCGGATACATATCTGTGCAGATGCTGATCGCCATCCGGACCGCGCATCTTTTCTTCCATCTTGTATTTTACGTCATTGAGACTTGACTGAATCGAAGCGTCGCTTACAGCGATATAGTTGTTGTTGAGCAACTGAACCTGTGCGTTGTTCACGTTGGCATCAATATTAGCGATACCGAACAGGAACTTAACCTTCGCACCTACACGCCATTTCTCGTTGAGCTGACGGCTGTGACCGAATGCCAGTTCTGCGTATGCATCAGCATGAGCGTTCAGGTCTGAGAGGTTGTAAATCTGGTTCTCGATACCACCCTTAGCCAGTCTGTAAAGGTCACCAGGGATATTTGCTGATACATTTTCGCGTGCATTCAGTTCAAAAGTATTGTAACCGCCCCATGCCTTGAAACCGGCACCGAGTATCTGGATTCTTGCACTTTCAGTAATGCGGTGCTTATTCTTTACTTTATCCAGGAATTCGCCTGGATCTACCGATGGGTTCATGAACAGCACAGTTCTTCCGTTTCGGTTGTAAAGGATGTCCTTTACCTTCATGTTACTGTTCAGTCCGATGTTGATATTACCCAATGCCGGCATGGAAACGTAGTTCTGGTCGTTTCCTACAGCCGGATTTATTTCATGTCTGTACAGAAATCCTTCGTTATAGTAGCTCGAAAGACTGTTCTGCGCTGTTGCAGTTGAGGCTATGCAAAGAACTGCAACCATATATTTTATTCTTTTCATACTGATTCTGTGTTTTAGAGGTTAATGGTTAGAGTTCTTTTTCATAGTATCCCGTGAGGGTCGCCTTGCTATTCTTCATCAGGATCTTCATCGTCGGTCCGAGAATAGTCTGGTCGTCTCCGTTCACAACCTTTGCTTTCAGCAACAGACCGTCGAGATGGGCGATTTCACCGTGGAATACAACCTCAAACGGATAGTCCATAGCTCCTGCAGGAAGAGTTACGGTATTAGCTGTTACTCCAGGAATAGGCTT
>CACYGK010000057.1:0-17954 GCA_902774005.1 uncultured Bacteroidales bacterium
TGCAGACGAGCTTCGTCATAACGGACTGCGTTCCTGGTTATACAACACATTCTGTGTCAGCAATGCCTTGGCAAACAGTCAGAGTATAAAGGATCGCATCGTGCTGGAATATGTACCTTCGGGTCAGCCGTATCTGAAGACAATCGTGGAGGCAATGAAACAGAATCGTGTCTTGAACATGACCTATCACAGCTACTGGAAAGACGAAGAAAAAAACTACGATGTACAGCCGTACTGCCTTAGCTGGAACGCCGCAAAATTCTTCAATGGATGCTTCGGTATCATTGCCACGCAATCTATAGATATCCAACCTGTAAAACTGAAGGTATCTGCAAGTCAAGCCAACTACATCCGTGACCTCAAGATGCATGAATCGCAAAATGAAATAGAACGCAATGATGAATACAGCATCTTCTCCTATGGAACGGTGAGGACATGGAAGTGCTCGAACCCCTCTGGCTCCGCAAGGAGATAGCCGGAAAAATTAAGAGAATGTGGAACAAATATAGTGCAAGCGAGAACAAAGACAAACTTGTTTGATCTTTGTCGAGTGTAGCCTATATTATCAAAATACAAGGAGGACAAATAAATGAAAGACTTTGCAGCAATAGATTTCGAAACAGCCAATAACGAACGTTCTTCGGTTTGTTCTGTTGGAATAGTCATTGTTCGTGATGGTGAGATTGTAGATACTTTCTATTCTCTCATCCAGCCAGAGCCGAACTACTATAATTACTGGTGCAGTCAGGTTCATGGTCTCTGTCATGAAGACACAGATGATGCCCCTGTGTTCCCCAAAGTATGGGCGCAAATAGAACCATTGATTGAGGGGCTACCACTCGTGGCTCACAACCGTCCATTCGATGAGAGTTGTCTTAGAGCCGTATTTCGTGTATACCAAATGGATTATCCCGAATACGACTTCTACGACACCTTATGTGTCTCACGACAAGTATTCCCCTACTTGTGTAATCATCAGCTCCATACCGTAGCTGCCGAATGTGGCTACAACTTGGAAAACCATCACCATGCCCTTGCCGATGCCGAAGCCTGTGCATGGATTGCAAGAGAAATATTGTAAACCTTAAATTTGAATATTATGTATTACGAACCTTTTAACGTACCTCTCGATGATTACGAGGGATATATAGGAAGACGCGAGTATTGGGACGACTTGGGTACAGAATGGGGTTGGAGTCCCATCGAACAGAAAATCATCCGCCTGGCAGGCTTCGTTCAGCAAGGAGGAAACCTGAAGAAAGTCATCAACCATTATGCAAAAGATCGAGATGAGGAATACCGAAGCCGTATTCAGTATTGCATCATGGATTACATACTGAAACTGATGTTCGGCGATCTTATACATAGTCACTCAGACCTACCATTTGTTGACCGCATCAAACGACTCACCAAAGAAGAACTTGTCAAACTCCTTTCCGACCAGCTGAAGACAAGTGTTCGTAAAACATATTATATGGAGCATGGCACCATAAAAGAAGGCTGGGAAATCAAATATGACAATCCCAAAACTCCAGATGAATTACTTGACAAGATTGATCGTCAGCATAGACGCAAATACCCCGACGAAACCTTTTATCAATGGTATCACAGACCCGAAAAGTGGTGGAGCCACAAACAGTATTTATGGTAATCATGGCAAATCGTAAAGGATATTTGGAGAAAAAGAACTAACAAGTCAGAACCTAAAAAATCGCTTGTAACTTTGTAATTTTGTAATTTTGTAATTAGAAAATCGGAGGAATGCATTTCTGCTAACCTCCGATTTTTTTATATAGGAAGTTAATGCTTTATGACAAATGAATTGTCTTGATCAACTCTCAGATAGGTGATGCGGACAGATTGAAAAGCCGAGTTCTGACCGCCTTTTCCTTCTTTTGCGTTGAAGTGAAGATTTACAACGACATCAGTACCTACTGGCAGATTAAATGTCTCTGCCTGCTTGCCTGTCAAATCAGCAAAGAATGTGTGAGTGTAGTTTAATACATTACCATTCCACAACTGTATCTCTTCCTTTTGCTCCAGTGTCAGTGGCTGAGATGTAAACAGACTGTTATTAGTTGTAATTGTTCTCTTAGGGTAAATTTTCTTAATTGTAGCGTGTACTTCCATGATTCAGAAATTCCTTTCTCTTTGTTAATAATTATTTTAATACTATCTCGTAGGCTTCCGGACGCCTTTCTAATGCAAAGTTACGATGAACACATAACTTAATGAAATTTTGGGTGAAATTTAATACCTTTTAACACTTTAGGGCATTCTTAGTTGTCAACACCTTCAGGAAAATGTCAACGAAATCAGGAATACCGTCAACGATGTCAGGAAGGCTGTCAACGTATTCAGTAAAACGACTGTAAATTTGCAGAACTCGCGCGATATATATAGATTAAAAGTCTATCTATTCAAGTAAGTTATTCAGATAGATTTTCTATATATATATAATATCTATACTATAAAGTTTAGAAGAGGCAGGCTCATGCTTCGGAAGATGCGCCATCATGCTCCGAAAGAAGCAGGCTCATGCTCCGTTCATTGCTTAGATGAAAACGCATTGTAACTTTGTAACTTTGTAACTTTGTAACATTGTAATTCTGCAATTTGCTATTGGTGCTGGTGCTCTGATAATAGTTGAATGCTGTTCAGCGCTTCTAAATGCCACTGCGATGATTCGTGGCGAAGCAGGCTCCCAAGATTGATGCGCTGAAATAAGCGTATAAGCGAGCGCAGAGCCATGCTCGCATGAGCTATGCCGAGTGAGAGCGATTCGCCGCAGGCAACCTAAACGTTTGACGCGCTGAACCCAAACGTTTGAAGCATCGAAGCAGAAAAACCGTTCCTTAGAAGAAAAAAATGATGTAAAGACGAAAAAAAGTCGAACCTCTGCCGCAGATTGGCGGAGGTCTTTGTTTTCTTTGCAGCAATATTAGTAAAAACTCTAAAAATTTTAAGTTATGATTATTGAGATTAAACTTGTGAAGCAAGATGAAACAAATGATAAGATAAAGAATTTCAAGACGGATGGATTTATGCTTTATAACATCAACATGTAAATTGCGCATAGCTAATATGTATGTATATTTGCAAATGAAATACTATGTTATTAATAATTCTGTCTATAAATCTTAAAAAATTTAGGTACTGAGTTTTGTGATAAATTTCGATATAAGCGAAAGGAGCTCAGTAACTCAGGCAAATCATGGCGGATATGTTTATCCAGATGAAGGAACAAACTCTTATTGCAAATATCATTTAGAAGGATATAATGGTTACATTCATTTGTTGCCTGTTTCAATCCCTCAAGACATGTCAAACTATAACGCTTTCATACTTACAATGGAAGAGTCTGAAAAAAGATTACAAAGCATCATTCAAGATGTAAAATAATCTATTTATTTACTTTTTTTGCAGCATAATGGACGATAAGGAGAAAAAACTGCAAGATAAGTTGCGTTTTGCTGGAGAGAAGGTTCCTTCAATGAAACGGCGCAGCGAAACCAATAACTACTATGGTCGCCATATTTATATGGTGACTATGGCTGTGGAGGTACGCCGTCCGCTTTTAGGTGTCCTGACAGGTAGCTCTACTGTTCCTGATGGTCAGTCTGGGGCTCCTTGTGTTGTGCCGACGCCATTGGGTCAGGAGGTTATCCGCTGTTGGGAACTGATTCCTCGTTTTCATCATGAGGTGCGTCTGTTGGCTTTCCAGTTGATGCCCGACCATCTGCATGGTGTTCTTTTCGTTCAAGAGGAGATGGAGGAACACCTGGGGCAGGTTATAAGTGGTTTTAAGGCGGGGTGTAATAAGGCTTATAGGAGACTGGTGATGGAGGCAGAGGCGGTGCCTCTGCATACAAATAGTAAAGGGTTTTCTGAGTACGAGGTGGCATCGCCACTTCCATTACCTTCTGAGTGTCGGCTTAAGAGGGAGGACAGGAGGCATGGGCTGCTTTTTGAACGCGGTTATAATGACTTGATTTCAAAGAGTTATGATATGCTGCCGAATCTGACTGCTTATCTGCATGATAACCCGCGGCGTTTGGCTATTAAACGTGAGCATCCTGATTACTTCAGGGTTCAGTTCGGGGTTACTGTGGAAGGGCAAACATATGCTGCCATAGGAAACCGTTTCTTACTTGATAGTCCGGATATGAAGCAGGTGCAGCTAACTCGTAGTCTTACAGAAGAACAGATTAAAGCTAAAAAGGATGAGTTCCTTGCAATAGCAAAAGGTGGCACAATACTTGTTTCGCCTGCTATCTCTGCCGGCGAACAAGCTGTGATGAGGGCTGTTATGGATGCTCATCTACCACAGATTTTTATTACTCCATGGGGTTTCAATAAGTTTTCAAAGCCTGGACATCAGTTTTTTGATGCATGTGCCGAAGGACGACTATTGCTTTTAGCTCCTTGGCCGCATCAAAATGAACGCATTCCGTTGACTCGCGGAATGTGTCTTGCTTTGAACAAGATGGCTGAAGATATTGTAAGAAGTAAGATGTAAGAGTCTTTAACCTTTAACCCTTAACCCTTACCTACTTCACCGCTATAATTCGTCTGTCTTTGATGTAAAGTCCTTTCTCCTTAGGACGGGTGTTAAGTTTGATACCTTGTAAGGTGAACCAATCTCCTCTTCCTTCTTCCTTCTGACTTCTTACTTCAATCACACTGGTTGGTGTTTCGTCTTTGCGGAGGAGCTGGAGGTTATCTACGTAGAGGAGGGTGTTGTTGGCTGCTCCGGCTCCGATGGATGTACGGAAGCCAAGGGAGATGGTCACTTTGGTTTCTTTTGTGAGTTCGAAGTCGTAGCAGAGCTGCTGCCATGTAGCGGGTTCGGAGGGATAGCGGTAGTCGGTCTTCGAACCTATCTTGATGCCTGTGAGCGAGGTGTTGGTGTTGTTACCACTGGTGGTGATGACTTTGCCGTTGTTGGAGGTCTCGTTAGGACAGATGTAACGGGCATCGAGGAGCAGACGGTAGGTGCCGGCAGGAAGGGTTACTGCCTGGGTGATGGCATTGGAACCGGAGTCCCATGAGTTGAGGACGGTGAGGGTGCGTGTGCCGCACTGGGAGTCGAATACGGGACGGGCACAGCGGTCGGCAAAGTTGCCTACGCTCTTCGGACTGACGCAGTAGAGTGTGGTGCTGTAGGGCATGGAGTACATGCGGCAGAAGTGGGAACCACCTGAGAGGCTGTTGCCGGCTGTCCATCCTTCAACGGGCAGTATGTTCTGCCATTTGCTGTTCTTGGCACTCACTTCGTTGATGTAGCAGGGATTGAAGGTGCCGGCATCGATGGTGAGGTTACCATTGGGATTGCCGTAGGTGAGGTCTACCTCGAAGGAGGGGTTTACGAGTGTCTCGTCTGTGATGTTGGTGTAGCCTTTTGTGGGGTCTTTGTCTTTGTCGTCGGGAAATGTGGCACCTTCCTCGAGCTGAAGGTCGCCTCCCACGATTTTAGCTGTAAATGAACCTGTTGTTGTAATGGAACGCTCAACGATTCCTGACGGGGTGACTGCCTTGATGAATAATTCGCATTCGCAATCGAGCAAGCTCTGGAAGTATGCTATGTTGGGGTCGTCGGGGTCTTGCATGGCTATGAGCCCTCTTTCCTGGAAGAAGAAACGTATGGTGTTGACCACGCTGTGGTTTTCTTCGGCAATGAATTTCCCGTGACCATTCATGAAGTCGGATTGACGTCCACCCATTGCATTGAAGACCGGATAGCCCAGTGGGGTTAAGACGCCGTCGAGTATGCAGGGCTGGTCGCTGCAGAAGTTGGTGAGCAGCATGTAGGCTGTGCTGTCGGGGTCGAAGACGATGACTCCACCCCACCCTGCCGTTGTTTGAAGCGGTGTGACGAAGGATGAGAGTTTTTCAGTTGACTCGGCATCGGTATTGGAGTAATAGGTTATAAAACGGCTGTCAACGAGGTCGTTTGCCTTGACGGTGCGACTCTGGTCGGAGTATGCTGTGTAGAGTCGTGCGGTCATGATGGAGTTGTTGTTGGCACGCTCACCGAATGCCATCTGCGATTTGCTGCTGACGATGCCGAGTGCGTTGTCGATGTTTATCCAGTTACCGGAGAACTTGGTGAAGGTTGAACCGTCAAGCTGCTTATAACCTGCAGACGTATAAAGGGTTCGTTTTGTCTTTGTCAGTTCGTCGACACTGATAGCCATTAGTCCACCTTTCTCTGCCGTTATGGTAGCATCGGTATTGGCACGTACGTAGTCGAGGTAGATGACTGCGTTGCCGGGTGTGGAGAAGATGGCGAAGCGGTTGTTGAGCGAGGCGTCGTTGGTGTTGAGTTCGCCGTTCATTACGTAGCTGTTGCCTTGCAGGTCGTAGATGCCTGAAACGACCGGTGTGGCGTTGGTACCTTTTCCCTGCACTTCGTACCATCCGATGAAGTTGCCTGTGTTATTGGCACGGAAGGGTACGATAATCTTGTTCTTGTCGACTGAGTTGGCTGCTATGTAACCAGTATAGCTCTTGAGTCCGTTGCTCCACGAGAAGGTGGTGAAACGGGAGTCGGTAGCTGCCCGCACGATGTTCTGCGAGTTGAACACCTTGGCTTCGGAGTATTCGCGGTTGAAGTCGTCCCAAGGGGTTGCTGTCATGTCGGCTGTGGAGAGTGCCTCGTGCATGAGCCATGTCATCATGACACGGTGTGCTTCGACTCCCATACGGCGTGCTCCGACATCGGGGCGCAGAAGCCACGAACCGTCAGATGTGGTCTGCTGACGGGCTTTGATGTATTTAAATGCAAGGTTTTCGAGCATCAGTGCGTGGGGGTCGCGAAGGAAGCAGGCATTGGTGCTGTAGGATGTAATCTGGTCGTAGAGGAAGAGACTCCAGTCGTTGCCGTTTGGCATGGCGAGTTCGCCGTCGGCAAGTGCAAGCCAGTAGAGCACTTCTTTCATCACCTTGTCGTTGTTGTGCATGAGTGCATTGGTATGCCATTTCTCTTCGCCATAGAGCTGCTGCTGGAAGAGTTTCAGGGCAAGTGCTGCCTCACCCAGTTCCTGGATGACGACGTTCTGGTAGGAGGTGTGGAAGTAGTTGTGGTTCTGGAGTGTATAGTCGTCGTAAAGATTCTGTCCACGATAGAGGTTCTTTACTGTCTTGTTGTCGTAGTCGGGGTCGATGACGGTAAGGTCGCTGGCATCGTTACGCTGTGAATAGCTGTTGATGGCAAATTCGCGCAGACGTGCAAACCACTGGGGTGCGAGGTCATCGTCGGGGAAGAGTCCGAGTGTGACGGCAAGGACGTCGGCTTCCCATCCGTTTTCTTCTGCTTTGGTATCTCCTGCATATCCGGTAGGAATGGAGCGTTGCAGTTCGTAGTTGCATTCTGCTTTCAGCAGATTATATATATATGTGCGCTGTGTGTCGCTGAGACGGTCCCACTGGAAGAAGGCTGAGTAAGCTACTGACATAGCCCAGAGGGATGATTCCCATACGGCATCGGACGTGGAGGTGGAACCCCAGTACTGTCCGTTGGAACAGGTCTTCAGTTTGTTTGCCTTATGGGTGGAATATGCAAAGACGAGCGATTTGAGTGCGAGTTCCTCGATGCGACTCCAGGTGATGCCAGTCGGCAGACTGACTCCTGCGGGTTTGGCATATTTGACGAGGAAGGCACAGATCATGGAGAGGTCGGCATTGGGACGCACTCCACGTTCGTCGTTTCCCATGGTGTTCTCCCCTTTGAAACAGCCGCAGGCTTCACCGACGGAGTTGGGGTACTGTGCTTCCTGCCAGTCGTTGACCATGTATGTGGAGAAGTTGGCAAGCATCTGCAAGAGGTCACTCTTCATGTCGGCTTCGGATACGAAGTCGGATGTGATGACTCCTTCGGTGTAGGAAGGGATGACGGTCTGAGCTGCCACGCTGAGCGGCAGACAGAAAAGGAGGAGAATGAGGTTTTTCATTGGGCGCCAATATTTTTTTCGACATTTCGACATGTCGATATTTCGATATAACGAAAGGCGCCCCTTTAATTGACAATTGATAATTGATAATTGACAATTAGAAAGGGCACCCTGGAAGTATTTTAGCTGAGGAATCCAAGGAGGACACCTGCTGCTACGGCAGAACCGATGACTCCGGCTACGTTGGGTCCCATGGCATGCATGAGGAGGTAGTTGTGGGAGTCGGCTTTCAGACCTTCGTTCTGGCTGATGCGGGCTGCCATAGGTACGGCACTTACTCCGGCATTACCGATGAGCGGGTTGATCTTGTTGTCCTTTGACAGGAAGAGGTTCATGACATGGACGAAGATGACACCGCTGGCTGTTGCGATGATGAACGCAAAGGCTCCGAGTGCAAAGATCTTGATTGTGTCGAGTGTGAGGAATTCGCTCGCCTGAGTAGAACAACCTACTGTGAGTCCGAGCAACATAACTACGATGTCGTTGAGGGCACTGCCTGCTGTCTTTGCCAGACGGGTGGTCTTGGTACTCTCTTTCAGGAGGTTTCCGAAGAAGAGCATACCGAGCAGCGGCAGACCTGAAGGAACGATGAAGGTAGTGATGAGAAGTCCGACAATCGGGAAGAGCATCTTCTCGGTCTGGCTTACCTGACGGGGTGACTTCATCTTGATGCGACGCTGTGCCTTAGTAGTGAGCATTTTCATTACCATAGGCTGCAGAACGGGCACAAGTGCCATGTATGAGTAAGCACATACGGCGATGGCACCCATGAGGTTTGGCGAGAGCTTAGAAGAGAGGAAGATGGCTGTAGGTCCGTCGGCTCCACCGATGATGGCGATGCCGGCTGCCTGGTTGGGTTCGAATCCCATAGCGAGAGCTATCATGTAGGCTCCGAAGATACCGAACTGTGCAGCGGCTCCGATGAGCATGAGTTTCGGATTGGCAATGAGTGCCCCGAAGTCGGTCATGGCTCCGATGCCGAGGAATACGAGTGGCGGATACCAGCCCTGACGCACTCCCTGATAGAAAATGTTGAGTACTGAGTTGTCTTCGTAAAGTCCGATTTCAAGACCTGCTGCCTTGAACGGTATGTTTCCCAATATGATGCCGAGACCAATCGGGATGAGCAGTAGCGGTTCGAAGTCCTTCTTGATGGCAAGCCAGATGAAGAATGCACCGACGGCTATCATGATGATGTTAGCCACTTCGACATTCGCAAATCCGGTGTATGTCAGGAAGTCGGAGAACTTAGTCGCTACGAAGTCCATTGTTGATACACTTTGTAGTAGCATAGTCTGGCAATTATTCGATGGTTACGAGGACACTGCCCTCCATTACTGTATCTCCCTTGTTGACGTTGACTGAAGCAATCTTTCCGTCGCGTTCGCAGTCGATGTTGTTTTCCATCTTCATGGCTTCGAGAACGACAAGTGTGTCGCCCTTCTTGACTGCCTGACCCACTGCGACACGGATGTCGTTGATGGTGCCTGGAAGCGGTGCCTTGACAACGGTAACTCCTGCTGCCACCTGTGCTGCCTCGACTGCTGCCTTGGGTGCTTCGACTGTTTTCACTGGTGCTGCTACGGCACGTACTACTGGTTTTGGCTGTGCAACTGGCTTTTCGAGCTGTACGTCGAACTGTATGCCGTTTACTTCAACCTTTGCTATGTCGCCCTCAACGCTTTCGATTTTTACGTTGAAGTCCTGACCTTTGATTTTATAATTGTATTCTTTCATCGTTATTTATTACTTTTTGGGTGTCTGAATGTGATGTTGTGGAATCTGTCGCAGTTCGTGACTCTTGTCTGCCCACGCTGTGGGGTGAGGATTGATGGTCAGGATGCCCGATTCGATGTCGTGAGTGCCTCCGAAGTACTCGTGGAGAGCAAGTCCGATGACTGCTGTGTATGTCTCCATAGGAATACCCTTGGTCTCGATTGAGGCTTGCTTGGCTGCCTCGACAACGCGTTCGCTGGCATTGACTACCGGCTGAACGACGGGTTTAGCGACTTTGTTTACCATCTTGGCAATGATGAGTCCGAAGCCCTGGAAGAAGAGGAAGAGGATGGCAAGACATGTGAAGACTACTGCCATGCACATGAGTGTCATTGCAAAGCCGTGAGGGTCTTTCTCCTTGAATTCACGGATCTTGTCGTTGTGGTATTCCTGGTTCGGAGCATTCGGGGTAGCTTCTGAAGCTTCGCATACCTGATAGGTGCCGTCGGAAAGACGAGCGTAGGTCTGGCCGGGTTTCAGGGCAGGAACGGTGACGGAGTCGAGAAGGTCGACTGCATTGCCGTCGTAGATAGCTATCCAGTTGGGTTCACCTGCTTTCAGACGAATGACATCGGTGGTGTGGAGTGTACCACGGTTGCGATGTCCGGTGAAGAATGTAAGACGCTGCTTGCCACTGATGAGGGTGCGTGGGTCGCCTGCCGGAATGAGCGACATGAGTTGTTCGCGGTCAGGAGCCGACATGGACTTGTCGAGCACTGCACGGTCAGTAGTGATGAAGCAGTTGCGCAGGTCGTGAGTAGTATAGGATGTGTTTTCAATCTCAATCCAGCTGGCCGGTTCACCATATTCATCCACATAGAACTCTGGCTTGGGACATGATTTGAGCATCGAAGGCGACACGTAGCCGCTATCGTCCGCAGCCGTCATCGGACACTGTTTCGGACAACCGAGTACGAAGACTTCGTTGATGCGGAAGTCGTGGGCACCCTGTGCCGACATGGAGATGGCGACAGCAAATAATGATATTATCGATAATAACTTTTTCATATCACGAGTTCTATTACAATGGTATGTTTCCGTGCTTCTTAGCCGGATTTGTTAATGTCTTGGTTGCAAGCTGTTCGAGTGCACGGATAACACGGAAACGAGTGTTGCGAGGTTCGATGACGTCGTCGATATATCCGTATTTTGCAGCCTGGTATGGATTGGCGAAGAGTTTTGTGTATTCATCTTCTTTCTCCTTGATGAATGCTGCTGCATCACCACCCTCTTCCTTGATTGTCTTTGCTTCCTTGGCATAGAGTACGGCAGCTGCACCGCTGGCACCCATAACTGCGATTTCGGCTGACGGCCATGCGTAGTTGATGTCGCCACGGAGCTGTTTACATGACATTACGATGTGGCTACCACCGTATGACTTACGCAGTGTGACTGTAACCTTTGGTACTGTAGCCTCTCCGTAAGCGTAGAGGAGTTTTGCACCGTGGAGGATGACTGCGTTGTACTCCTGACCTGTGCCCGGAAGGAATCCAGGTACGTCGACAAGTGTAACGAGTGGAATGTTAAATGCGTCGCAGAAACGTACGAAGCGTGCTCCCTTACGGCTGGCGTTGCAGTCGAGTACTCCGGCAAGTTTTGACGGCTGGTTGGCAATGACTCCGACAGAGCGTCCGTTGAAGCGTGCAAAACCAGTGATGATGTTCTGTGCGAACTGTGGCTGAACTTCGAAGAACTCACCGTTGTCAACGATAGCAGAAACGACTTCGTACATGTCGTATGCCTGATTTGGATTGTCAGGAATGATGGCGTTGAGAGAGTCCTCAAGACGGTCGATAGGGTCGGTGCACTCAACGAGTGGTGTCTCTTCCTGGTTGTTCTGAGGAATGTAAGAGAGCAGCTGCTGAATCATTGCGATTGCTTCTTCCTCGGTAGCTGCCGTGAAGTGGCATACACCAGACTTTGTAGAGTGAACGGATGCTCCACCGAGGCTTTCCTGATCGACGTTCTCACCTGTAACGCTCTTTACAACTGCAGGACCTGTGAGGAACATGTATGATGTGTTCTCCATCATGAGGGTGAAGTCGGTAAGAGCCGGAGAATATACGGCACCACCGGCACAAGGACCGAAGATACCTGATATCTGTGGGATGACACCGCTGGCAAGGATGTTACGCTGGAATATCTCTGCATAACCTGCAAGGGCATTGATACCTTCCTGGATACGTGCACCACCAGAGTCGTTGAGTCCGATGACCGGTGCACCTACCTTCATTGCCATGTCCATAATCTTACAGATCTTCTCTGCGAGTGTCTCGGAGAGCGAACCTGCATTGACTGTGAAGTCCTGTGCAAAGACATAAACAAGGCGACCGCCAATGGTACCGGAACCGGTAACGACGCCGTCGCCAAGGTATTGCTTCTTCTCCATGCCGAAGTTGTGGCACTTGTGGAGTTTGAACATGTCGAATTCTTCAAAACTGCCTTCGTCGAGAAGCATGGAGATACGTTCACGAGCAGTGAACTTACCTTTTGCATGCTGTTTGTCGATTGCTTTCTCACCACCACCGAGGCGGGCTTTCTGACGGAGTTCGATGAGCTCCTGTATTCTTTCTGTCTGCTTGCTCATAGTCGTCTCCTTATTTTTGTGGTTCACAGAGTTCAGTCAGGATACCTGCTGTTGACTTCGGATGGAGGAATGCAATTGACATCTTCTCTGCTCCGGGACGTGGTTTCTGGTCGATAAGACGAACACCCTTGCCGTCAGCCTCTACGAGTGCTTCAGCTACTCCGTCTTCTACTGCAAAGGCTACGTGGTGAACACCCTTACCACCTTTTTCAATCCATTTAGCTACTGCACTCTCTGGACTTGTCGGTTCGAGAAGTTCGAGTTTTACTTCGCCCACCTTAAGAAAGGCTGTCTTTACTTTCTGGTCTGCTACTTCTTCGATAGCATAGCATTTAAGACCAAGTACTTCTTCAAAAAAAGGGAGCACTGCATCGATGCTCTCTACACCTATTCCAAGGTGGTCAATTCGAGAAATCTTCATAATTCAAAGTTGTTAAATAATTAAAAATATGCAAAACTTCGCGAAGATAGCTTTTTTAATCTTCTGAACTGGTGTCGGAAAGTGTGTTTTAGATGTTATTAACAATAAAAACAAAAACCGACGGTATGGCGTCGGTTTTTGTCAGATGGAGTTGTCAATATTAAGCGTTTGTATCGTCGTACTCTTCTTCGTCGTCATCATCGAGGAAGTCGAAATCGAAATCGCCGTAGAATTCCGGATGGACGAACTCGTCGAGTTCGCGGCGGTCTTTCTTCGTCGGACGACCCAGTCCGCGTGCCCTTCCGACGAAACCTGATATGCGGTGCATCTCGAGCAGTTCCATCTGTTCGGCAGTAGTCACGTTCTCAAGTACTTCTGGAACGAGTTTGGCTCCGACGCGGTTCTGAATGGCTTTCAGTACCTTGAACGAGTATGTGATGGGAGGTTTGCGTACTTCGATGATGTCGCCTTCCTTGATCATCTTCGAGGCTTTCTGTTTTACACCCTTAATGCTGATTCTGCCGTTTTTGCATGCATCGGCAGCGATACTGCGTGTCTTGAATATACGAGCTGCCCACAGCCATTTGTCGAGTCGTGCTTCCATGATGTTATTTACGGTTATAGAGGTTCATGGTGCGGTCGAGTCCCTGAAGACAGAATGATTTTATCATCTCGATGACGTAGTCAATCTTCTCGTTTACGACTGTACGGTCTTCATCAGAGAATTCACTCAGGACGAAGTTTGCCTGTGCTCCATGAGGGAAGTCGTTTCCGATGCCGAATTTAATTCGAGCATACATTTGGGTAAGAAGGCATGACTCTATGTTTTTCAGTCCATTATGACCACCAGCCGAACCGTTTCCACGCATACGGATTTTTCCGAGAGGAAGTGAGAGGTCATCGGCTACGAATCCGTAACGCTTATCTTCAAAAGCAACATTGGATGCCTTCGCAAAGGCATCCAATGTCATAAATCCTATGTTGTGACGTGTATTGGCGTATTCATCACCAATATTGCCCAATCCAACAATCAAATACTTCATTCTTCAATGATTATTCTTCACTTGCTGTTTCAGCAGCAGCGGCACGAGCAGCACGAGTCATGCGGACAGCACATACGACAACTTCCTTGGAAGTAACGATTTCGAGTCCTTCGTATGAGAGAGCTGCTACCTTCATAGTCTTACCGAGACCGAGGTTTGTAACGTCGATGTCGAGAGTATCTGGGAACTTATCGTAAGTAGCCTTAACTGCGAGTTTGCGAACGTTAAGAGCGAGCTTACCACCGGCACGTACACCTTCTGCAAGTCCGTTGAGCTTAACAGGGATTTCCATAACTACCGGTTTGTCGGCAGTAATCTGATAGAAGTCAACATGAACCGGACGGTCGGTAACGAAGTCGGTCTGAAGGTCCTTGAGGATTGCTTTTACTGACTTTCCGTCAACTACGAGGTTTACGATGTAAACGTTTGGAGTGTAAAGAAGCTTTGCAAGTTCTTTTTCAGTTACAACGATTGACTTGGAAACTGGTTTGCCATCCTTGTCCTTCTCTACTCCGTAAACTACTGCAGGAACGAGTTCCTGACGACGCAAGTCGCGGCTTGCTTTCTTTCCATACTCAGAACGAGCCTGAGCGTTGATTGTAATTTCTTTCATTTTAAATAAATGTGTTACTATAAATTAAGAGTTTGCTTAATTCGCCATCACACTGATGCTCAAAAAGCGGGTGCAAAGGTAATGCTTTTATTTGATGTAAAAAAATATACAAACAAAAAAGTGTAGGAAAATCGCGTTCCTACACTTTATATTTTATTTTGGGGCGCCCTTTCTTTAAAAATCAAAGTTTATATCGAGGCCGTTATTGCTTTGGGGCTGCTCTTCGGGTGCCGGTTCGGGAATCGGTGCTCCCTTTGCAATTTCAACAGTCTTCTCGAGGGCTGCCATGAATTTCTCGTAGTCCTCTTTGTAAAGGAAGATCTTGTGTTTCTGGAACGTAAACTGTGGGTTCATAGTGTCCCCTCCCTCTACAATTTTCTTACTCTCAGTGATGGTTAAAAATTTCTCTCCATTGCGTGTCTCCTTCACATCGAAGTAGTAAATACGCTTTCCGGCCTTCACTGCTTCCGAAAACACGATGTCACGCTCATTCTCTGCCATAGTTTCTGATTAATTTTAGTTTATAAATTTTTGTTGTGCTTTTATGGGTTTTACAAAAAAACTATACGCAAAAGTGTGTGTTTTTTTTGTATCAGCAAAGGATTTGGACTTTTTTTTTACTTTTTCGATATGTTTTTCTGAAAAAATGTGCCAAATGTAGTTTTTTTCCCGTACCTTTGATAAAAATATCTGTCACATTATGATAAATCGAACTCTTATAAGACTGAAGGTTGTACAGATGATGTATGCGTTCTACATGGATGAAGGTAAGACAAACCTCAACGCAGAAAAAGAACTGCATAAAAGTCTGGAGAAATCATACAACCTATATTTCTTCAGTTTGTTGCTCATCGGAGCAATTACTGACTATGCCCGTCGCCGTATCGAGGAACGTGAGGAGATAAACAAGGCTGCACATATCAAGGAAAAACTGAATTACAGATTTGTTGACAATAAGTTTGTGAAGGTACTGGGAGAGAACGAGACTCTGTGTCAGTATGCAAAGGAAAACAAACTGAGTTGGGACGGAGAGATTCCTTATCTGAAAAATCTGTATGAACGTATCATAGCGTCTGACTTCTACGATGAATATATGAAGAAGGAGGAGGTCAGTTTCGATGACGACAAGGAACTGTGGCGTACCATCTACAAACGTATCATCTCGAAGGATGAGGAATATGATGAGGTGCTGGAGGAGAAGTCGCTCTACTGGAATGACGACCGCATCGTTGTTGATACGTTCGTACTGAAGACTATAAAGCGAATGACAGAGGACGGTGGCTGCAACCAGCCAATGGAACCTGACTACAAGGATGAGGAAGACCGCGAATATGCAGTCGGACTGTTCCGCAGTGCCATAAAGGGTGGTGAGAAATATCGCGAGATGATTGCCGGGAACGTGAAGAACTGGGAGTTCAACCGACTGGCATATATGGATATCATCATTATGCAGACTGCTATTGCCGAATTCCTGAATTTCCCCAATATCCCTGCATCGGTAACCATCAACGAATATGTGGAGATAGCCAAGTGGTACAGTACCCCACGTTCGGCATCATACGTAAACGGTGTACTCGACACCATTGCAAAGAATATTAAAAAAGACACTTTAACATTATAAATAAATAAGAAATTATGTTTTTTACATTACTTCAAGCTCAGCCACAAGGAGGTGGCGGCATGTCAATGATCCTGATGATCGTACTTATGTTCGTCATCTTCTATTTCTTTATTATGCGTCCGCAGAGAAAACGTCAGAAGGAAATAGAGAAGTTCAGAAACTCACTTTCAGTCGGTGATAATGTCATCACTGCCAGTGGAGTATACGGAAAGGTAAAGTCGCTGAACGAAGGTGAATCATATATCACTGTAGAAATTGCTACCGGTGTGACTATCAAGATCGACCGCAATTTCGTTTATGCCGACGCAAACCAACAGCAGCAGCAACGATAACTGATGTTCAACAAAAGTATACGAAACTTAGTTGGTATATACAATATACTGATCAGAAGGTTACGTTTAGTCAAGGTACAACGTAACATTCTGGTCTTTCTTGTATTCCTTCTCATAGCCATTGTTTTCTGGTTTATGCAGGCAATGAAGGAAAATACTACTGCACAGTTTACGTATCAACTGAATATCGTCAACGTACCGAAGGAAATTATCTTCACATCCGAAGTTCCGAAGTCTGTCGTTGTGACGGTAAACGGACGGGGATGGGCAATACTGCAGTACTGGTCGCGCAACGACAGGAAAGAACTGACTGTAGATTTCAAGGATATTGACAAGATAAACAGTAAGATGACTCTCGACAATAATCTGTGGAAACGATTGACACAGAAGGAGTACGGGAATAATCTGAAGTTTGTTACTGCTCTGCCGAGTGAACTGGACATCTATTATTCCAACGGTATAACGAAACGTGTTCCTATCATCTTCGACGGAAAGATAACCACCGAGTCGCAGCATCTGATTTGCGGTATGAATATTTCACCCGATTCAGCTGATGTCATTGCACCGGTATATCTGCTCGACAGCATTAACGAGGTGCAGACAGTATTTCAGAGTATTCAGAATCTGAGTGACACACTCGACACAAAGATTCCTCTGAAGACCCTGACCGGTATAAAGGTGATACCTGATTCCGTAAGACTCAGAGTATTGGTAGATCTCTTTACGGAGAAAACCCTTGAGGTACCAATCTACTGCGAAAATATCCCTGCTAACAAGGTGCTTCGTACTTTCCCTGCAAAGGCAAAGGTTACGTTCCACGTCAGTGCAACACTGTTCAATAAGATTTCTCCACAGGACTTCGTGGTGGTTGTTGACTACAACGAACTGGATGGAGAAAAGAAGAAATGTAACCTGATAGTACGTTCACAACCCGAACATGTCACTCATCTACGTGTCAATCCCGAACAGATTGAATACGTCATAGAACAGGCATTGGAATAAACGATGAAGATTGGCATTACTGGTGGCATCGGTAGCGGAAAGTCGTATGTTTGCAAAAAGCTCATCGACAAAGGATATCCGGTCTATTCATGTGACGACGAGGCAAAACGTCTGATGCAGGAAAGTGATGAGATACGTAAGCAGTTGACCGGACTCATTGGTGACGAAGCATACAAGGGAGGAAAACTCAATCGTACTGCAATAGCGCAGTATCTGTTTCAAAACAAAAACAACGCAGAAAGAATCAACCAGATAGTGCATCCGGCAGTCAGATTGGATATGGAAGAGTGGTATAAATGCCAACGCCCTACCCTCTGTTTTGTTGAGAGTGCTATACTTTTCGAAGCCGGATTCGATTCTGCAGTAGATGCCACGGTAATGGTCTTTGCTGATGATGACGTACGTCTCCAGCGGGCTATGAAACGTGATAATACCGATTCGGAGAACGTACAACGGCGAATGGCACAACAACTGCCACAACAGGAAGTATGCCAACGAGCCGATTACACACTCCACAATAATCCTACCGACGACATCGATGAAGAAATAAATAAAATGATAAACTACTTAAAGTCATTAACCTTTAACCATTAACCTTTAACCATTA
>CACYGK010000057.1:17960-29547 GCA_902774005.1 uncultured Bacteroidales bacterium
AAAACAATTCTCGTAATATCCGGTAAGCCCGGTCTTTACAAACTCATTTCACGTGGCAATCGCAATCTTATAGTAGAGACAGTTGACGAACAGAAAAAGCGTATGCCGGTATTCAATACTGAACGTGTAGTGTCGCTTGGCGATATCTCAATCTATACCGATGACGACAGTGAAATCAAACTGTCTGAAGTATTCGAAAACATCAGGAAGGAATACAAGGGCAAGGCTGTCGATATATCAGCAAAGAAAGCCTCTGAAGCTGACATCGTTGCTTTCTTCGAGAAGATTCTGTCAAACTATGACCGTGACCGTGTTCGTGTGAACGATATGCGTAAGGTACTCTCATGGTATAACATGCTCATTGCCTATGGCATGACAGATTTCAAAGAAAAAGAAGAAGAATAAAAAGTCTTTAACCAGTAAGCTGTAAGCCGTAAGCTCTTTAACCCTTAACCCTTAACCTTTAACCCTTACATATCCGTGGACAACGAACGAATACGTATCAGACGAGTTGACCCGACCAACAACGCAAATCTTCTTGGTGCAGAGACAGACTCAGTGCAGATAGACCGCACCGGATGTCTGATTTGTACTAAGGGAGGTGGTCAGATTCTGCTCAATGGCAAGGAATATACTATTGAACCGAATTCAGTCACTGTCTATTTCTCTTATAGTGTGCTTCACATACTCAGGAGAGAACCCGACCTTGAGGGAATCATCATCAGTTGTAACCTGGAAACCATCCAACCCCTGCTGAATATAGTAAGCGACTTCAACGGACTCTTTCTCATGCGACAGAATCCGTACACGAAACTGATGCGTTCGCAGATAGATGTGTTCATAACATATATCAACCTCATATCCCATCTGCTGACACGATACGAAGTGGAATCGCAGAATCTGCAGGAATGGCAGAATTCACCAATCAAGGAAATCGTTCGACAGCAGATTCATCTGCTCGGAAACAGTCTGATGCTGGGCATCGTCTCTTGCTATACTCATTTCATCAACAACAACATCACGTATAACCGCAAAGACGAAGTACTGCAAAAGTTCATAAGACAACTGTACTCTTCATACCGAACAGAACACGATGTCAGTTTCTATGCTGAGAAACAATGCCTCACTCCACGCTACTTTGCTGCCATCATCAAGGAGAAGACTGGCAAGGCACCAAGCGAATGGATTACAGCTGCATTGCTGAGTGAGACAAAACGGATGCTGAATAGCACAAGTATGACCGTAAAAGAAATATCCATAGATCTCCATTTCCCCAACCAGTCGTATTTCGGCAAATGGTTCAAGAACCTCGTCGGATGCAGTCCGCTTGAATATAAGAAAGGGAATAAACGAAGCGACGAAGGTTATACCGAGTATAATGTTTTCTCTGAGATATCACAGATAAAACAAAAATAACACAAATAAATGAGCTATGAAAAGAATTAAAACTTTCGTTTTTTCCCTGCTACTCATGTCACTTGGTGCAGAGGCACAACCGGCATACGACATGCAACGTATTCAGCATGAGGATATAGCTCGTGGTCTCGTCTGTGTCCGTCAGGGTGATGAAGTAATCATATCATGGCGTCTGCTTTCCGATGACAGTCCTTCTACCGCTTTCAATATATATGCTAACGGTAAGAAACTGAACTCGCAGCCTGTTGCCAATACTACTTTTTTTACTACTAAAGCAGGAAAGAAAGATGTAACTTATCGTATCACTACAGTGGAAGACGGCAAGGAGACTCACCGTAAGGATGGAGAATACACCCTTAAAGCAGACTCTCCCGAACTCTATCTCTCCATTCCATTGCTCACACCCCAAGGGGGAAAATCACCCGACGGACGTGAATACTGGTATAATGCCAACGATGCAAGTGTGGGAGATATAGATGGCGACGGAGAATATGAAATCATAATCAAGTGGGAACCCTCTAATGCTCATGACAATTCGCATGAGGGATATACAGGTAACGTACTTATCGACTGTTATAAGATTCCGGGCATCGGACATCCTTCTGCTACAGGTACTGCCTTCCAGTGGCGTATCGACCTGGGTAAGAATATACGTGCCGGAGCTCATTATACTCAGTTTCTCGTTTATGATTTCGATGGTGACGGCAAGTCCGAACTCATCTGTAAGACTGCCGACGGAACACGTGACGGCAAGGGTGTCGTGATTGGTGACTCTACTGTCGATTGGCGTACCGACGATGTGATTGACAACAGAATAGCCGGTAAGTCTGCCGATCGTCAGCGTCATGTCAGTGGACGTATACTCCGTGGTCCCGAATACCTTACCGTATTCAGCGGAGCTACAGGTGAAGCACTCAAGACAGTCGATTACATTCAGCCACGAGGCAATGTGGGTGATTGGGGTGATACATACGGAAACCGCTGCGACCGCTTCCTTGCTTGTGTGGCATATCTCGACGGAGTTCATCCTTCAGCTGTGATGTGTCGCGGTTATTACACCAAGACTTATCTGGCTTCATTCGACTGGAACGGTACCGACCTCACCTTGCGCTGGCTTTTTGATTCTGAAAAGGTTGACAAGGAGCGCCGTCAGAAAGACCCTTATGCTCTTCCCTACTCTGGTCAGGGAAACCATAATCTGCGTGTTGGGGATGTAGATGGTGACGGATGCGATGAGATTACATACGGTTCGATGGCTGTTGACAACGACGGCACCGGACTCTATACCACCGGTATGGGACATGGTGATGCAATCCATCTCATGCCGTTTTATCCCGACTCCACTACACTCCAGCTGTGGGATGTGCATGAAAACAGAAAAGACGGAAGTGATTTCCGGGATGCACGTACCGGTCGTATCATCTTCCAGATTCCTTCACGAATGGACGTAGGTCGTGGCATGGCTGCTGATATCGACCCTACCTGTCCCGGTGTTGAGATGTGGTCTGTATCACAAAAGGGTTATTACGATGTAAAAGGAAATCATCATGAACTGGATGCATGGATACCTATCAACTCTGCCGTATGGTGGGATGGTGACCTTCTGCGTGAGATGCTCGACCATAATGAAGTGAGCAAATATAACTGGACGGAGAAACGTATGGATCGCATACTTCAGTTCGAAGGATGTTCATTCAACAACGGTACGAAATCAAATCCTTGTCTTGCAGCTGATATACTTGGCGACTGGCGAGAGGAAGTGATAGTACGTGACCGTCAGAATACCGAACTGCGCATCTACACCACTACCATTCCTACCGGCTACCGTTTCCCCTGCTGGATGCACGACATCATCTACCGTCTCAGTGTAGCAATCGAGAACGTAGGATATAACCAGCCACGTGAACCGGGAATCTATTTCGGTGCCGAAACCAAACCGACAAAATAAAACATACCTTACGCGTACATTATTTAATAATTAAGGACAGGTTCACCGCCTGTCCTTATTCTTTTATTCTATCATGAATACTCCGGTAGGTTTCTCCCGGTTGAGTACCACCAACTGAAGATCTGTCCCTACTTCGTATCCGGCTCCGTTAAGCATCGATGCTACTGTATCACGTGCCAGTTCAGGTTTGTTGTTCTCGGCACTCAGATGGCAAAGCCACACATACTGCAACTCCGGATGCATATTCCGTATCAGGGCTTCGGCTGTCTGGAAGTTGGAAAGGTGTCCGTGACCATTTGCTATCCTTTGTTTCAGAATATACGGATATGGTCCCGTCTGCAGCATCTGTGGGTCGTAATTGGCTTCAAGTACTACATGAGTACTCTGACTTATCGCTTTGTTTATATCTTCAGTGGCACAACCTACGTCAGTCATCAATGAAAACACGGTTTTCCCTACCCTTATGGTGTATCCTGTATTGGCAGCAGAATCATGGGGAATAGGAAACGACTCAATCGAGAAAACACCAATCTGAAGTGTGCTGCCCAGTTCTATGTCGCGTCGGTTCTCTGGTTTGATTTTCTTCCCGATAAATTTATTTTTCTGAACACCTTCATGCACTGTAGCAGTAGCATATACGGGTACTCCCAGTTTTTCGGAGAAAGCAGCAGCCGACTTCACATGGTCGCTGTGATCATGTGTCAGCAGAATGCCACGGATAGTGTCACGTTTCAGTCCGTAGTCAGTAAGATATTTCAGCATACGGCGTATACCGATACCTGCATCAATAAGTATGGCATCGGTAAGCGTACCGAGATAGTAGCAGTTGCCACAACTGCCACTTCCCATAGAAAGAAATACTAACTGAGAATCAAATAACATTACTCCACACCTTTCATCATCTTCTTCAGCAGCGGACAGATGGCAAACAGAACAACTGCTGCCACACCTGACATTACGGCGAAGAGCATAAAGAACTGGTCTAGTGTAGCTATTTCGAAACCGAGGAACGACTTAGCCGGTTGTCCCGGAACAGGGAGAAGTGTAGCCAACTTACCGGCAAGAATATTGGAAGTGGCATTTGACATGAACCATACTCCCATCAACAGACTTGCAAGCTGTGGAGGTGAAAGCTTTGTAACCAGCGAGAGTCCTATTGGTGAGAGGGAGAGTTCACCGATGGTATGCAGGAAATAAAGACTGAGCAACCAGAACATCGACACTTTCACTCCAGGAGCCATATCACGGGTAGCCAGAGATATGATGAGATAGCCGAGTGCAAGCATTACAAGACCGATAGCCTGCTTTACTGGTGAATCGGGTTCGAGATGACGGCGACCGAGGAACTGCCACAGAGATGCCATTACAGGTGCAAAGATGACGACGCATACTGCATTTACAGACTGGAACCATGTGGTCTTTACTTCGAAATCACCAACGGTACGGTCCACCTGACGATCGGCAAACAGAGTAAGCGACGAACCAGCCTGTTCGAATGCACTCCAGAAGAATATGACGAATAGGGCTATGATGTAAATGACACCTATGTGCATCTTCTCAAGTGTTGTAAGTCCACGGTCGGTGATTATGAATACCGGCAGTGTGAGAGATATGGCATAGATGGCAGCCGAAATAAAATCGTTGAAGTTCTCTGCACTCATTGAGAACACCACCATCATCTGCTTCCTCTTCTTTCTCTGCCATCTCCTTCAGCAGAAGCAACTTACTTTGTGCCGGCGGCAGACCGATTCCCAGTCCTTCGGGAGTGACGAGGTAACGGTTTTTGAGTGCCACGAATACAATGACTGAGAGCAGCATTGCTATGCATGCACAGAGGAATCCCCATTTGAACGGTTCGAGGTTGTTCCAGCTACCTTCACCCACAGTACCACATACGAACGGAGCAATCGTAGCTCCTACGTTGATACCCATATAGAAGATGGTGAAGGCTGCATCGCGACGCTTATCTTCCTTTGTATAGAGGTCGCCCACCATCGTCGAGATATTCGGTTTGAAGAATCCGTTACCCAGGATGAGTGCTCCCAAACCGCAGAACATCAGTGTGAGTGAGAAACTGTTGTCCACTGAGGGGTCAATGGCTCCACCCATTGTGGGGTCTTCAAATATACTCTGCTTTACGAAGCAGGCACTGAGAAACATGAAGAACTGTCCGACTGCCATCAGCAGTCCACCGGCAATGATGCTGCGGCGGTTACCCCAGTAGCGGTCAGCTATGTAACCACCGAGCAGTGGGGTGAGATATACGAGTCCTGTATAGGAACCATATAACTGTGAAGCCATACCTTCATTAAAGAAAGCAGCTACAAGGTAGAGCGTGAACAGAGCACGCATACCGTAATAAGAGAAACGCTCTGCCATTTCCGTTACGAAAAGCAGATACAGTCCCTGTGGATGTCCGTTTTGTGTATTCATTGTTTAGTTTACTGTTTATCTTCGATCGATTTTGTCACGACTCAGGATAGTTCAAGCGAGCTTGACTCTCCATTCGCTGTTCCAAAATGTTCCTGTTTACCGTTTACTGGACTTCCCTCTTACCTCTTACATCAGCCATCTTACTTCTTCTTTGCTTCCTGCTGCTGACGCAGAATCTCCAGTTGTTTTTCCTGCATAGCCTGCAGACGACTCATCATCGACGACGGACGTTTACCTGTAGCCGACTGCTGCTGACGAATCTTATGACGTTCCTCCAGCTTCTGCAGCAGTTTCTTGTCGTCGGTAGTCTTGCGAAGCCACCACATCATCAGTGCCGAAGTAAGTGACGAGAGGAAATAATAGTAGTTCAGTCCGCTCGAATAGGTATTGAACGAGAAGAAGAAGACGATAGGCATGATATATGTCATCCACTTCATCATCGACATCTGCTGTGCCTGATCTGGTGTCATACTGTCCTGCTGCTGCTTCATTGAGAACATCGAACTGGCAACCGTAGCCAGACACCACAGCACACAGAAGAGTGAGAGGTGGTCACCGATACCCCATATATGGAAACCCCAGTTGATGACATCGTCGTATGTTGACAGGTCGTCAGCCCAGAGGAACGACTGTCCTCTCAGTTCGATTGCATTCGGGATGAAGTTGAAGAGTGCAATCCAGATAGGCATCTGAATCAGCATCGGCAGACAGCCACCCATAGGTGAGACACCGTACTCGCTGTACAGTTTCATAGTCTCCTGCTGCTTCAGCATGGCATCCTCCGGACGGGTATATTTCTTCGTAATCTCTTCAATCTTCGGACGCAAAACTCTCATGTTCGCACTGCTCAGGTACGATTTCTTCATCAGCGGGAATACCAGAATCTTAATGAATATAGTGAGCAACAGCAACACGATACCCATGTTCAGTCCCCAACCTGTGAGCCAGTCGAACAGATAAATCATGAAGAAACGGTTTATCCAGCGCACTACAGGCCATCCGAGATAAACCAGTGAACGCAGGTCAAGGTCGTCCTTTGTATTCAGCAGTTTTTCGTTTTCCGACAGAGTGACAAACTTATTCGGACCCAGATAAAGGGCAAACTTAGTAGGTTTCTTGCCTGTAGGGTCGAAGGCTGTATTCATCTCTGCAGTCAGTGTCTTCAGATAACCGCTACCCTGCTCCAGCTTCTCCGACTTCATGTGTTCCACCTCCAGGTCTTCTTCCGAAATCAGTACCTGTGAGAAGAACTGCGTCTTCATGCTCACCCACTTTACACGTTCGTCAAACTCATCCTCATCCTCGTCGCCACCCATGCTCGAAAGTTCATTTGTGTCGTTATCCACATCACGGTAAGTGATGGTGCTATAGCGGTTTTCAAAGTCATAACCCTTCTCCTGCTGCTTCATATTCTGTGTCCACACCAGATTCATCGTCTTTGTCTTCGACGAGAAGAAACCGGCAATGCCCACAGCCTTCACCTCCATATTCACAAGGTAACTGCCCGGAATCATGCTGTAGGCAATCTGCAGTTCGCCACTGGCAATCGGAGCACTCATCACTACCGATGTGTCAGTCTGCTCAGTAGGAGTGAAGAAGAGTTCGGCAGTCTGTATGTTTGCATCCTTTCCGTCGATATTCATACAGAAACTGTTATCCTTGCCGTCAAACAGTATCACATTGCCACCTTCCTTTCCACGGTAAGTGGAATCAAGCAGTTCGGCACGTATTATCTGTCCTCCCTCATTATTTATAGTTAAGGCAAGCAGACTGTTGCGTAGCACTGTCGTACCTTCATTCTTCTGTGATGCTGCAAACAGCGGATTCAGTGTGTCCGTAGCCTGCTCCATCAGCTTCCTTGCCTCTGCATGCTCTTTCTTCAACTGGGCATTCATTTCAGCAATCTTGATGCTGTCCTGTCTTGCCTGCCACTGCTGCACTTCCTCCTGAGTCGGAGCCGTATAGCGCTCGTAAGCCATGAAACCGAACATCACCAGTGCCATGAGCGTCCAACCGATAACCGTATTCTTATCAAACTTCATACTTATTGCCGTTTTTTTCTGTATATTACGTTGTCTTTTGCAAAATTCGGCGCGAAATTAGTAAAAAAAACTCAAAAAACCACTAACATTATCCTTAATAATAAAAAAATGACGTACTTTTGTGACACAAAACCATTTGACAAATGAAAAGACTTATCCTTTTACTCCTTTGCATGCTCACTCTCTGTGTAGCAAATGCAAAGAAAATGCCTGAGATAAAATTCGAGAAGACAACCATCGACCTCGGCACTTTCTCACAGGATGACGGCATACAGAAATGTGTGTTCCGTTTCACTAACGTAGGCAACGACAAACTCATCATCAACAATGTCCATACCTCCTGTGGATGCACCGTTGCCAAGTATTCCGAAGAACCCATATCTCCCGGTGGTTCGGGCGAAATATCCATAACCTATAACGGAGCCGGAAAAATGCCGGGTAAGTTCAAGAAGAGCATACAGGTATTCACCAACTGTGAGAAAGATATGGTACGCCTCTTTATCATGGGTTACATGTCCGACGTACCATCACCCGAACCAGAAAAGAAGCAGGAATAGAATGCAACCACTTGCCGAACGGCTTCGTCCCCACTCTCTCGACGACTATATCGGACAACAGCATCTCGTAGGCGAAGGTGCTGTTATTCGTCGTATGATAGAGCAGAAGCGCATCTCCTCGTTCATACTCTGGGGACCTCCAGGTGTCGGCAAGACCACACTTGCAAATATCATTGCTACCACACTCGACGTACCTTTCTATACTCTCAGCGCCGTTACATCGGGAGTGAAAGATGTGCGCGACACTATCGAGAAGGCACGTTCCAACCGTTTCTTCAACACCAACTCCCCCATCCTCTTCATCGACGAAATACACCGCTTCTCCAAGTCGCAGCAAGACTCACTCCTGGGTGCCGTCGAACAGGGAGTAATCACCCTTATCGGTGCTACTACCGAAAACCCTTCATTCGAAATCATACGTCCGCTGCTCTCACGCTGTCAGGTCTATACACTCCAGTCTCTTGGGCGCGACGACCTTCTACAATTACTTGATTCAGCAATCACGAACGACGTGATTCTCAAGGAGAAACAGATAGAAGTTTTAGAAACAACTGCACTCCTGCGCTACTCCGGTGGCGATGCCCGCAAACTGCTCAACATCCTCGAACTCGTAGTCGAGAGTCAGTTCTCCAAAGACCATGTCATCATATCCGACGACATAGTCACCGAGACTCTTCAGCAGAACCCGCTTGCTTACGACAAAGACGGTGAGATGCACTACGACATCATCTCTGCCTTCATCAAGTCCATCCGAGGCAGCAACCCCGATGCAGCCATCTACTACCTTGCCCGCATGATTGAAGGAGGCGAAGACCCCCTCTTCATTGCCCGACGACTCGTCATCTCTGCATCCGAGGATATCGGACTTGCCAACCCCAACGCACTCCTGCTTGCCAACGCAGCCTTCGATGCCGTAAACAAAATCGGACTACCTGAGGGACGCATACCACTCGCAGAAGCCACTATCTACCTCGCCACCAGTCCGAAGTCCAACTCGGCATATATGGCAATAAACGACGCACTTCAGTACGTCGGTCAGACAGGCAACCTGCCCGTACCGCTCCATCTGCGCAATGCCCCTACCCAACTCATGAAAGAACTCGGCTACGGCAAAGACTATAAATACGCCCACGACTATAAAGAGAATTTCGTACGTCAGCAGTTCCTGCCCGACGAAGCCAACAGCAAACAGTTCTGGCACCCGCAAGACAATCCACAGGAAAACAAACTGAATGAACTCCAGCAACACCGCTGGGGAGGCAATGGTTAAAGGTTAATGGTTAATGAAATAATGTTCAATGGTCAATGTTCAATGTTCAATGGTCAATGAATAAACAGTAAACTAAATATAATGAAAACAAAAGTACTTCTCCTTACAGGCTATCTCGGCAGCGGTAAGACAACCCTGCTCAACCGGATACTTACCAATCAGAAAGGCATACGCTTCGCAGTTATCGTCAACGATATCGGTGAAGTGAACATCGATGCCGACCTCATACAGAAAGGAGGCATCGTCGATCAGAAAGACGAATCACTCGTAGCCCTGCAGAACGGTTGCATCTGCTGCACACTGAAGATGGACCTCGTTCAGCAGCTTACCGACATCATCGCCCAGCACCGCTTCGACTATATCGTAATTGAAGCCAGCGGTATCTGCGAACCGGCACCCATCGCACAGACCATCTGTTCCATTCCTACTATGGGAGGACAATTCATCGAGAACGGCATACCCGAACTCGATTGCATCGTAACCGTAGTAGATGCCCTTCGTATGCAGGATGAATTCGGTAGCGGCGATAAACTGATGAATAAGAACCTTGACGAAGACGACATCGAGAATCTTGTCATCCAGCAAATAGAATTCTGTAATATCATACTGCTCAATAAGGCAGCTGACGTCACACCCGAACAACTCGGACGCATCCGTCAGATCATACGTACCATACAGCCCAAAGCTGAAATCATCGAGTGCAACTATGGTGACGTAGCTCTTGACCGCATCATCAACACCAATATGTTCGACTTCGACCAGGTAGCAGGTTCGGCAGCATGGGTAGCAGAACTCGAAAAACATCATGATGAAGACGAAGAGGAAGAACATCATCATCACCACCATCATGATGAAGATGAAGAGCATGAACATCATCATCATCATGACCATCCGGAAGGATGCACATGCGGGCACTGCCATCATCATCACCATGATGAAGGTGAAGCCGAAGAATACGGCATCGGCACCTTCGTCTATTACCGCCGCCAACCGATGGACATCGTAGCCTTCGACCAGTTCGCAGCCCACCTGCCAAAGAGCATCATACGTGCCAAGGGACTCTGCTACTTCGCCACCGAGACCGACATCTGCTATGTCTTCGAACAGGCAGGACGCCAACTCACACTCCGCAATGCCGGACAATGGTACGCCACCATGCCGAAAGACGAACTCGAACGACTCCTTGCAGCCGAACCCTCCATCCATCGCGACTGGGACCCAAAATACGGTGACCGCATGCAGAAACTCGTCTTCATCGGACAGCACATGGACCGCGAAGCCATCACCGCAGCCCTCGACCTCTGCCTCACAGAATGATGGGCACCCCAATCTACTAAGCTACTAAGCTATTAAGCCAAATGCGAATCCTAAGTACCATATTCGTCATCACATTTCTTGCTGCGATAGCAGTAGGAGCAGCTGTCGGTTACTCCCTGAAAGGAAAAACCTTCAGGGTTGAGGGCGACACATACCTGTATGTCTATCCAGGTGATGATGCAGAGAAAGTCAGCGGACGTATAGACTCGCTGGCAAATCCCTCTGCCCCACTCTCCTTTGCTACCGTCAGCCGACTGCTCCGCAGGCAGGATAGAATACATAGCGGACGCTACCTCATCACACCCTCGTCCGACATGCTCGGAGTGTTGAGAGCCATATCCAACCACAGTCAGCAGCCGCTCAACCTTGTAGTACCCAGTGTGCGTACAGTCCACGACCTTGCTGGACGGCTTACCAGTCGTCTGCTTGTTGATTCCCTTACTATCGACAACATGCTATGCGACTCCGTCTATTGTGCATCGCTTGGATATACCACGCAGACCATACCCTCACTTTTCATTCCCAATACATACGAAATATATTGGGACACCCCTGCCGAACAGCTTCTTCAGCGACTGCAGCGCGAACATGCAGCGTTCTGGAA
>CACYGK010000058.1 GCA_902774005.1 uncultured Bacteroidales bacterium
ATATTGATATTGTCAGCCCTGCAACCATAGGGCATCACCTTGAAAAGTGGCTCGTCACTCAGTTCGGGGCAGAAGTGGGGCATGCCATAGCTCCTGCTATGCGAGAATTATATCGTCTGAATGCTATTCGTCGACCGGAATTCATGGGATGGACTCAGGTAGAACTCGACAAAAAGAAATATCCTGATGGCAAGTCTGTTCCTACAACAACAGAGTTTAGCCGAAAGCAGGCATTTGAACGGATGAACGACTTTGCTCGAATAGAGGCAACTGTTGATGTGTATTCGCAGATGATACCTAAATACAGACAGGATGCCTATTTCGCTTTTGTTCTCTATCCTGTGCATGCATCAGCAGCTATGACCCGAAAGATGTTCATCGATGGTGAGGACTATAACCTCATACAAATGTTGACAGAGCACTATAACACAATGAACGGTGGAAAGTGGAACGGTCTGATGTCAGCAGCTCCTCGTGATTTACCGGTCTTTGGTGATGTAAAAACGAAATTTAACGAAAACCCGAAACCTGAAACCTGTAATTTTAAACAGGAACATCCCGATTATATTGCTAAAAATGCCTACCAGTATGACCGGAGCACTGGCCCTTGTGTCATAATAGATATGCTGGGACACTCAATGAAGGCAGTTGCTTTGGCAAAAGGCAGCACTCTGATTTACGATTTCGAATGTCCTATGGAAGGAGATGCAATATTACGAACAGCTTTGATTCCTACACAACCCAGCAATAAAGGTGACTTGCGTTACGAGGTGAGAATAGACGATCAAGCACCTGTTGCCGTTTCCCTGAAAGAACCTTATCGCTCTGAGCAATGGAAAAAGAATGTGCTGCGATGCCAAGCCTTGAAGCAGACACCAATACACCTGACAAAAGGGTCGCACCAGCTATATATAAAAGCTCTTGACGACCATATCATCGTTGACCAATGGATGGTGGACTTCAACAAAGATCGGCAGTTTTATGTAATTCCAGTAGAGTAGTGGATAGAGGTTAGTGATATTCATTGTTCTTTTATCAGTACAAGAAAATTACTCACTTTTCACTCTACTATATATTCTTACATAATCAATTTCATACTTCATGGGGAATGCATTATTGTCGATTATTCCTCCGTTCATGCCTCCAAGGGCGAGATTAAGAAGGATGTACTGCGGTTTGTGGAATGGATTCTCTCCGTCTCCGATACTTCCATTGATTGTTGTACTGAGGTCGATATCGTTCATGAGTTCGTCATCGAGCCAGATGCATATATGCTGCTCATCCCAGTCCATGCGCCAAATATGAAACTCGTCAGCCCAATTCGGGTTTTTCCCGATGAAATGGGCAAAAGGAACTCGTTTGCTGTTCCAAACTGCATCGAAATGGCGGTCGTTTCCCCATGCTGCATTTGCAAGAATATGTGGTTCGCCTTTGATGCGATAGTACTCCATAATGTCGATTTCACCGCAGGAAGGCCACTCTATTCCACTACCTAGTGTCCAGATGGCTGGCCACGAACCACCAGCTGTCGGTATTTTGGCTCTCACTTCCAGTCGTCCGTATAGGAATTCTTTCTTTCGTGCTGTGGTGACAGAGGCGGACGAATACTCGATGAATTCGCGCTTTTTGCCCCAATTTCTACTCTCTGGGTCGTAGGTAGGATTAGGACGGTGTTCCTTCCGTCCTTCAATGATGAGAAAGCCATCCTGCTGGTATGCATTCTCCGTTTGATACCATTGTGCTTCTTGATTACGTACGAATCCTCGTTCGAAGTTCCACACGGCAGGGTCGGGTGCTCCTTCGCCATTGAATTCATCGCTCCATACTAATTGCCACTGCTGTGCTTTTCCATAGCTGCAAAGCAAGGATAGAAATAGAAATAATGTGCTCTTTTTCATAACCGATAATAATGTAGTAGTTAATAATGGTTACAAAAGTAGTAACTATTTTCTATATGACTTCGCGATTTGAGATAATTTTCTTAATTTTGCGCGATTATGAGAAATAAATTGTACATACTCTTATTGTTATTCATCGCCTGTGCAACTGGATTTGCAAAGGTGGTGTATATGTCTCCGAACGGGAGTGACGGGGCTGACGGCACTATCGGACATCCGTTTGCTACTCTTCCTGCTGCGTATAAAGCCATTGAGGGAGGTGATACGATATGTGTGCGTGATGGTGTGTATAGGGTGACGGACAGTCAGGTGATGAAGAAGGATAAAGGTTATGCATATGTGTTTGCTCTTGAGAAGGCGGGAACAGCGAAGCGGCGTACCTGCATCATGGGTTATCCGGGTGAACGTCCGGTATTCGATTTCTCTGCTCTGATGCTTGATGGCAAGTGGCGTATCGGAGCCTTCTATCTTGGAGCCGATTATCTGCATCTGAAGAACTTCGACATCGTGGGTGTGCCGGTACGTATGAAAGGACATACGCAGTCGGAGTGCGTGAGTGCGAAGAAGGGTTCACATTGCATCGTGGAGAATCTGGCTATGCACGACGGAATGGCAATTGGTTATTATCAGACAGCTGGAGCGGACAACCTCATACTCAACTGTGATGCTTACAATAACTACGATGACTATTCGGAGGGCTCGTACGGAGGAAATGTAGATGGATTCGGATGTCATATACGAAACAAGAAAGACGGTGGTAATGTGTTCCGCGGTTGCAGGGCTTGGCGCAACTCAGATGACGGCTTCGACCTTATCAACTGTGACACACCTGTAGAGTTTGATCATTGCTATGCTTTCTACAACGGATTTCAGCCTGCGGAGAATCCTACCGATACGGTTACGTTCCTGAATGCAGGTGACGGCAACGGATTCAAGGCTGGCGGATGGGGTATGAGTCTTACGGCGACGAAGTGTCCTGAGGTTTGTCCCTCGCATTACGTTCATCATTGCATAGCATATATGAATAAGGCCAACGGTGTGTATTCGAACCATCATCTGGGTGGAAACCGCTGGGAATATAATGTGTCGATAAGGAACAAACGTGATAATTACAATATGGTGAACCGTCTTACATCTCTTGCTGGTGACAATTATGACATAGACGGCTATGGACATGTGTTGAGGTATAATGTGTCGAAGGAACCCGGTAAACTGCATATCTCCTATATCAACTGGGTGGACTCGAAACTCGAAGGTAACTCGTTTCAGCCGCGTGGTGTGGATGAAAAGAGTGTCATTATAACTCAAGCAGAATTGTTGGCTCCGAGGGATAAAGACGGAAACCTGAAACCGATAGAACTGAAATTATGGAAGCAGCAATAAATGAAGCGATAGCAGTGGATGCTGCATGCAGCGGAAACCCCGGACCCATGGAGTATCGGGGCATATATCTGAGAACGGGAAAGGAGATTTTCCGTTTCGGTCCGGTACACGGTACGAACAACATAGGTGAATTCCTTGCAATAGTACATGCACTTGCCCTTCTCAAACAGAAGGGTCTGCACACGATGCCTATCTATAGTGACAGTGTGAATGCTCAGATATGGGTGAAGAAGAAGCATTGCAAGACGACTCTCGTGAGAAATGAAGAAACGGAGTATCTCTTCAGTCTGATAGCAAGAGCTGAGGCGTGGCTCCGTAATAATAACTATCAGAACCCCATACTGAAGTGGCCGACGGAAGAGTGGGGGGAGATACCGGCAGATTTTGGAAGGAAATGAAAGTTTTTATATCAGGTAAGATGACGGGACTGACTCCGCAGGAGTACGGAGCTAAGTTCGGAGCTGCTGCAAGGAAATTGCAGGCAGAGGGATATGAAGTGTTCAATCCGAGTGTGCCGGAATGGAACGACAGAATGCATGATGACGGACTGTCGTATGGCGACATACTGATTAACGACTTCAGGAAGATAATGGAGTTCGATGCTCTCTATATGCTCGATAACTGGAGAGAATCGAAGGGTTCTACAGCTGAGCATGCATTCGCAAATGCAATTGGAATGAAAATTATGTATGAAATAAAATAAGTTTATGAAGAAATCAGAATTAGTAAAAGAGATTAAGGAGAAAGGTACATTCCTTTGTGTGGGACTTGATACCGACATAAAGAAAGTGCCGGAGTGTGTAAAGGGTGAGGAAGACCCTATATTCGCGTTCAATAAGGCAATTATTGATGCGACGGCTCCGTATTGTGTGGCTTACAAACCCAATCTGGCATTCTATGAGAGTATGGGTGTGAAGGGATGGATTTCGTTTGAGAAGACTATCAAGTACCTGAACGAGAACTATCCGAAGCATTTCATCATTGCAGATGCGAAACGTGGTGACATAGGCAATACGAGCATGATGTATGCCCGTACATTCTTCGAAGAGATGAATATCGATGCAGTCACCGTTGCCCCGTACATGGGTGAGGACAGTGTCACTCCGTTCCTCCAGTACGATGGCAAGTGGGTGGTACTGCTGGCTCTTACCAGCAATAAGGGTAGTCACGATTTCCAGTTGACTGAGGATAAGGACGGCGAACGTCTGTTTGAGAAAGTCCTGAAACGCAGTCAGGAGTGGGCTTCGGACGAAACGATGATGTATGTTGTCGGAGCCACTCAGGGACGTATGTTCGAGGATGTAAGAAAACTCGTACCCAACCACTTCCTGCTTGTTCCGGGTATCGGAGCGCAGGGAGGCAGTCTGGAAGAAGTGTGCAAGTACGGTATGACGGCAGATTGCGGACTGCTCGTAAACAGCAGTCGTGCCATCATCTATGCAGACAGCAGTGAGCGTTTTGCAGAGGTAGCAGCAGAAGAGGCAAAGAAGGTGGCAACACAAATGGCAAAGATTCTGAATGACAAACAATAAGATTATCAACGACCCTGTATTCGGGTTTATCAGAATACCCAACGGAGTACTCTACGACATCGTGGTGCACAGGGATTTCTTCCGACTCAGCCGCATCCGTCAGTTGGGTGGGGCTTATATGGTCTATCCAGGAGCACAGCATACCAGGTTTCAGCACAGTCTCGGTGCCTTCTACCTTATGAGCAAGGCTGTCGCCACACTTCTGATGAAAGGTGTGGAGATAAGTGATGAGGAGGCAGAGGCTGTCGAGGCTGCCATACTGATGCACGACATAGGTCACGGTCCCTTCTCACATGTATTGGAACATACGCTGATGAGTGGTGTACGGCATGAGGAGGTGTCCCTGATGATTATGGAGAAACTGAACAAGGAGATGGACGGACGACTCTCGTTGGCAATTCAGATATTCAAGGACAAGTACAAGAAACACTTCCTGCACCAGTTGATTTCGAGTCAGTTGGATATGGATAGGCTCGACTACCTGCGTCGAGACAGTTTCTTTACAGGTGTGACAGAAGGAAATATCGGTAGTGACCGAATCATTGACATGCTTCATGTGAAGGACGACCGGCTCGTGATGGAGAAGAAAGGTATTTATTCCATAGAGAACTATCTGGTGAGTCGCCGACTCATGTATTGGCAGGTATATCTGCACAAGACGAGTGTGGCAGCCGAACACGTACTCATCAATGCCTTGCAGCGTGCAAAGGACTTGGCACATCACGGTGTGGAACTGTTCTGTTCACCTGCTTTGCATTTCTTCCTGTACAACGATGTTGACAAGGAACGTTTTTTTAACGACCCCGACTGTCTTACTCATTATCTGAATCTTGACGACAATGACATCATCTCTGCTTTGAAAGTGTGGGAAGGTAATGATGATAAGATTCTGTCTCTCCTGTCGCAGGACTTCATCGGCAGGAATATCTTCAAGGTGGAAGTGACGGAAGGTCCTTCGACTAAGAACGAACAGGAAGTGCAGGTTATCAGGAATATCTCCGAACGCTATGGTATAGATGAGGCTGATGTGAAGCGTTATCTGACAAGCAGTCAGATGGTGGGACGTGACATGTACAGCACTGTGGAGGATAAGATTGAGATTCTGATGAAGGACGGTACGACAAAGGATATCTCCGAAGTGTCCGATATGCTCAATGTCGATACGTTATCCAAGAAAGTGAGAAAGAAGTTTTTCTGTTATCAAAGATAAAGATGGCTGACGAAAGTATAAAGATAAGAGGTGCCAGAGTAAACAACCTGAAGAATGTCAACGTGGATATTCCCCGCGACAAGCTGGTTGTGGTTACCGGTGTCAGTGGCAGCGGAAAGTCGTCGCTGGCTTTCGACACACTCTATGCTGAAGGACAGCGCCGTTATGTGGAGAGTCTGTCAACCTATGCCCGTCAGTTCATGGGCAGACTGCAGAAACCGGAGTGCGATTTCATAGAAGGAATCCCCCCTGCTATTGCCATCGAACAGAAAGTCACATCGCGCAACCCTCGCAGTACTGTAGGTACTTCTACCGAGATATACGACTATCTCCGTATGCTCTATGCCCGCATCGGTAAGACTATCTCGCCGGTCAGTGGTAAGGAAGTAAAGAAACACACCACCGAGGATATGGTGGGTTGCATGCTCGGCTATCCTTCGGGCACACGCTTTATGGTTCTGTGTCCGATGGCTATCCACGGAGAGCGAACGCAGCGCGAACAGTTGGAGATAAACCTCAAACAGGGATTCGTAAGGATATATGTGAATGGTGAGGTGGTGCTGATTGAGGATTTCCTGAAACAGACAGATTTCGAAGGGAAAAAGAAAGAACCGAAGATATGGCTCGTCATCGACCGTCTGGTGGTGAACGAGGAGAAATCCACCATCTCACGTCTTGTCAACTCTGCCGAGACAGCCCTGTACGAGGGCGAAGGTGTCTGTGTGCTCTATTTCCTGACGGAAAACCGTGATAAGTCCGACTGGCGTGAGTTCTCGCTTAAGTTTGAAGCCGACGGCATAGAATTTGAGGAACCTACCGATCAGATGTTCTCGTTCAACTCTCCTGTAGGTGCTTGTCCTGAGTGTGAAGGTTTCGGACGTATCATCGGTATCGACGAGAGTCTTGTCATTCCCAATACCGAACTGAGTGTCTATGACGGAGCTGTGGTATGTTGGCGTGGAGAGAAGATGGGGGAGTGGAAGCGGGAATTCTGTCGTGGAGCCGAGCGTTGGGATTTTCCTCTCTTTACTCCGTACTATCAGTTGACGCAGCAGCAGAAAGACGTACTGTGGCACGGTGTGGAGGAGGTGAACGAATGGGGAAACCGTTCCATCTGTATCGACGAGTTTTTCCGCATGCTTCGCGAAAACCAGTATAAGATTCAGTACCGTGTGATGCTGGCACGCTATCGTGGCAAGACGGTCTGTCCTACCTGTCACGGACACCGTCTGAAACGCGAAGCCGAGTATGTGAAGGTTGGCGGAAAGTCGATAAGCGAACTCTGCGACATGAGTATTTCCGCACTGTGCGATTTCTTCCAGAACCTCAAACTGTCCAAGCACGATGAGAATGTGGCACGGCGACTGCTCCTGGAGATTCGTTCCCGACTGCAGTACCTGAAAGATGTCGGACTGAGTTACCTCACCCTGTCCCGTCAGTCAAACAGTCTGTCGGGTGGTGAGAGTCAGCGCATCAACCTCTCTACCAGTCTGGGTTCCAGTCTTGTAGGTAGTATGTATATCCTCGACGAACCTTCCATCGGACTTCATTCGCGTGATACTGAACGTCTGCTCTATGTTCTCCGGAAGTTGCAGGAACTCGGTAATACCGTTGTGGTTGTGGAACATGACGAGGAGATAATGCGTGCTGCCGACTACATCATCGACATCGGTAAGGATGCCGGACGATTGGGCGGTAATATAATATATGAGGGCAAGCCCGAGGATGCTCCGTCTGCTGACATGAAACCGGGTATGAGTCATACGCTCGATTATCTGATGGGTTGGGAACAGATTGAGGTGCCTCAGAGCCGTCGTCCGTGGAACAACTATATCGAGGTTAAATGTGCAAGGGAGAATAACCTGAAAGGTATTGATGTGAAGTTCCCGCTCAATGTGATGACTTGTATTACGGGTGTGAGTGGAAGTGGAAAATCTACATTGGTGCGCGACATCCTTTTCCGTGCTCTCAAACGCCATTTTGACGAGACCAGCGACAAACCCGGACAGCACATGGGTCTTGCAGGCGACCTGAATATGATAAAGAAGGTGGAGTTTATCGACCAGAACCCCATCGGTACTTCTTCGCGAAGTAATCCGGGTACATATATCGGAGCATACGACGAGATACGCCGTCTGATGGCTGGTCAGCAACTCTCGAAACAGATGGGCTACACTCCTGCATTCTTCTCGTTCAATGCCGAAGGTGGCAGATGTGAAGAGTGTAAGGGTGAGGGAACCGTAACGGTTGAGATGCAGTTTATGAACGACCTCGTGCTCGAATGCGAATCGTGTCACGGAAAGCGTTTCAAGCAGGAAGTGCTCGATGTGCTCTTCCACGGAATGTCCGTCTATGACATACTCAACATGACAATCAATCAGGCTGTCGAGTTCTTCACCGAGCATAAGGAGAAGAAGATAATACAGAAGATGAAACCGTTGCAGGACGTGGGACTGGGTTACCTCAAACTGGGACAGACATCCAACACACTTTCCGGTGGAGAGAACCAGCGTATCAAACTGGCTTATTACCTCAGTCAGGAACGTACCGTGCCTACGTTGTTCATCTTCGACGAACCCACTACCGGACTCCATTTCCATGATATAAAGAAGCTTCTGAAGGCATTCGATGCACTTATCAGTCGTGGACATACCATACTGATTATCGAACATAACCTCGATGTCATCAAGTGTGCCGACCATATAATCGACCTCGGTCCGGAGGGAGGTGACAAGGGTGGTAATATCGTGGTTGAGGGTACTCCGGAGCAGGTTGCAAAATGCAAGGATAGCCATACAGGTTTTTATCTGAAAGATAAACTAAACATTAAAAAATGCTGAAACATTTGTGACTGAATTGTTTTTTTCTTACATTTGCCGCGACAACCTGTTATTACCGACTAAACTAAAACCTTTAAATATGAAAAAGATAACCTTTATGTTGATGTTGTTGCTCTGCGCAACAATCAGCGCAGCTAATACAACTAAAACTGTTTCGCAGGTGACCGACGGTGTGGCTCTGACTACCAACGTCGATTATGTCATCACAAATGAAACTCCGTTCGCTACTACCGGTAGTGTGGATATTCAGAGTACCGAACATGCCGTGCTCATCATCCAGGCTGCCAAACCCAGTGTGACGAAGAAGAAATGGCTCAAGTACGTCTATATCAACGGTGCTGCTGCTGTCGATGGTACCAATTGTCAGGTGCGGGCATACGGACGTGGTTCTATAATCTTTCCTTATGGTAGCGATTTTGCTCCGCTTACCTGTTACACGGAGAAAGACTTCGGTGGCGAGTCATGCAACACCTATACAGAAGGAAGCAGTGGCGGATTCATGAAGACCCTTAGTACTGCTGCCTTGAACAACCGTATCCGTTCGTTCAAGCTGAAGCGAGGCTATATGGTTACATTCGCTCTCGGTACAGGCGGTTGGGGCTATAGCCGCTGTTTCATAGCTCACGATGAAGACCTTGAAATGAATATGCCGACGAATATGGACTCTCGTGTATCGTCTTACCGCGTGTTCAAGTGGTGGTATGCTCATAAGGCAGGTTTGGCAAGTACAGGAAGTGCTACTGAAAACAGCGCAGTTAACTCGTCATGGTGTTACGACTGGGCTGCAGGAAATGCGAGTCTTGAACCGGACAGGGAATGGGTTCCGAACCATATCTACGAAGACTGGCCTTCTCCTTCTGCTTGCGGTTCGTCATGGGACGGTTCCGACTACTGGAATGGTGACGGATATTGTATTAAACCATTTCTCGATTCAATCGATGCACGTGGATGGCGATGCGATCTTGTAGATGCTCACTGCTATTGGACAGAGGGTACCTTTGGCGCTCTGCAAACTCATTGGTGGCCTAACTACCATCGCCCTATCTGGGTGTCTGAGTGGATTTGGGGAGCATCATGGAACGGTAACGGATGTTGGGGTTCAGGTGTGACCAATCAGGATATATACAATACAACTGTACGTATCCTCAACAACCTGAATTCAATGGGTGCAGTGGAGCGTTACGCATACTGGAACGGAGAGAGCAAAGGCCATATATACGAAAACGGTGGTCTGACAGATCTTGGTAGCTTCTATTCGACTATGGATGTAGGCATAGGTTATAACAAGTCTTACGAATTTATTCCGACAGTTGTTTATGCTAAACCTCAGAATCTGACAGGCACTTATAATAAGAAAGTTGGAACATTCACCATCACATGGAACGATGTGAATGGAGATATGCTCGACTCTATTACTGTCGAATGTAAGGTGCCTGGATCGACCAGATACGTTCGGCTTGCAACACTCCAACCGAAAGACAGGATAAATAAAGACGGTCCTTCATATACCTATGTAGATACCCCTGAAGAGTCGGGTGCTTACTATTATAGAATATGTAACTATAAGATAGGTGAGAAAACTCCGGTTTACTCGGATGAGTTGGCAAATACAGTCACCGCTTCTTACGGAATCGAGGGACTCCAGTACGGAAGTGTCTCTGTTACGAATACCGATGCTGTATCTACCGACTTCTCTGAGTACTTCGATGCCACACCGGCTGTGTTCATGGGAATCTGCACAAACAGCAACTCTTCGCTCTATCCCGGCAACCTGATAACAAGTGCCGGAATGAAGAAGTTCAACTATCAGGTTCTTCCTTGGACCAAGCAGGGTGCAAGTGCTGCTACTACGCTTTCGAAGCCAGAGGAACTTCCTTTCCTTGCTATGGCATCAGGAAACTACAAGTATGGCAATCTTGACTGCGAAGTAGGTGTCGCAAAGATAGCAAGGGCATCAAAGGGTGTTGGCGAGATTACCTTCGCTCAGCCGTTCCCAGACGGTGTCACTCCAATCGTGATTGTGGAAATACGTAACCCGACATACAAGACTGATGCTATTGCTACCAGTCTGTCCGACATTACGAATACAGGTTTCAAGGTTGTGTGCCAGTATGAGACAGGTGTCGGTAAGGATGTATCTTTCGAAATCAATCTCTCCTACCTGGCTATCACTCCGGGTAAGGGTGATATGATTCATGAGGTATCTGATTCCGTAGTGATAGATGCCGATACTATTTCTACACAGGTTTATCATCTTGACAATTATGTTGACTCCATCGTTTACACTATCGACCAAACTATTCGCGACACATATACAAATGTAGTTGTAGCAGCTGGTATTGGCGAGAACAACATGTACGGAGCGAGTGCTCGTGATTGTACATTCAAGGATGGTGACGAGATACTTTACTTCAAGAAACCGCGTATCTTCGGAAAGTGCCAGTCTAGCAACTATACAGGTGCTACCATTCTGCGTCAGTCCAGCAAACTGACGGACACGGATCAGTCGAGCGAACACTATGGTTACGTTTATGGTGCAAAGGTAAAGCGTCAGCACGACAGTTCAAATCCTTGCAAGACCACTTCTGCTTACTCCGATCCGCTCGGTTGGGTAGTTATCGATAATGCTGATGACACTTATGCTGAACGCTTCAAGCGGGTAGAGGCTTACGAACTCGTTGACGTGACTCCTACAAGGGTTGATGCTCCAGAGGCAGTTGATACTCCGGCAGAGATTGTTACTATCTACAACCTCTCAGGTATGCCTATTCCTAAGCTTCAGAAAGGTGTCAACGTGGTTAAGTACTCTAACGGAAAATTCAAGAAGTTATTCGTAAGATAAAAAAAATAGGGTTCCAAATCGGAACCCTATTTTTTATGTTCAATGTTCAATGATTATTACTTATTCACCTGGAACTTAGTGATGCCGTCCTTGATGAATCCTACGATCTGGTTTGCAGCAGCAAGACCTGCGTTAGTGTTAGCCTCAGCGGTCTGAGCACCCATCTTCTTAGGAGTAGAGAAGTAACGGCCTTCGAACTTCTGGAACTCTGCATTTGCATCTGGCATGATGTCGGTGATGTACTTCAGGTCTGTGCGTTCAGCCATCAGTTCGATGAGTTCAGCCTCGTTGATTACTTCCTTACGTGCAGTATTGATAAGGATTGCACCCTTTTTCATCTGACCTACGAGAGCTTTGTTGATTGACTGCTTAGTCTCTGCTGTAGCAGGGATGTGGAGCGAAACGATATCGCAAGTCTTGAACAGTTCTTCCTGGTTCTTAGCAGCCTTCACACCGGCAGCCTCGATTACGTCAGCAGGACAGTAAGCATCGTATGCAGCTACTTCCATACCGAAGCCCTTAGCGATGCGAGCTACGTTGCGACCTACGTTTCCGAATGCGAGGATACCCAGTTTCTTACCCATCAGTTCGCTACCGGACTTACCGTTGTAGAAGTTACGTACAGCGAATACGAGCAGACCGAGAACGAGTTCGGCAACAGCATTTGCGTTCTGTCCCGGAGTATTCATAACTACGATCTTACGTGCTGTAGCAGCCTCAAGGTCAACATTGTCGTAACCTGCACCAGCACGAACTACAATCTTCAGCTGCTTAGCAGCGTCCATTACCTCAGCATCGATCTTGTCACTACGGATGATGATAGCATCAACGTCAGCAACAGCAGCCAGAAGCTGAGCTTTCTCTGTGTATTTCTCAAGCAGTGCCAGTTCCATTCCGGCACCTTCAATAATCTCTTTGATTCCAGCAACTGCAGGAGCAGCAAAAGGCTTCTCAGTTGCTACCAATACTTTAGCCATAATTCTTTGTTTCTTTAAATGTGAAATGCCATCTCCGAAAAGATGGCATATTCTTTATTGTGATTGAATATTAATGCATTTTCTCAAATTCCTGCATGCAAGCTACGAGAGCCTTAACGCCTTCGATAGACATTGCGTTATAGCAAGAAGCGCGGAAACCGCCTACGTCGCGGTGGCCCTTAACACCAACCATACCCTTGCTTGTAGCGAATGCGAGGAACTCATCCTGCAAGTCCTGATACTCTGGTTCCAGTACGAAAGTGATGTTCATGCGGCTACGACTGTTCTTCTCTGCAGTACCGACGAAGAGCTTGTTGCGGTCGATTTCTGCATACAGAATCTCTGCACGTTCCTTAGCCAGCTTCTCCATAGCAGCTACGCCACCGTGAGCCTTGATGTAACGGAGGTTCATCAGAGCGCTGTAGATAGGTACTACAGGAGGAGTATTGAACATAGAACCCTTCTTTACGTGAGTGCGATAGTCGAGCATAGTAGGAATCTGACGAGATACCTTGCCGAGAGTATCGTCCTTAACGATTACGAAAGTAACACCAGCCATAGAGAGGTTCTTCTGAGCACCACCATAGATGAGTGCGTACTTGCTTACGTCAACCGGACGGCTGAGGATATCACTTGACATGTCGGCAATCAGTGGAATAGGGGAGTCGATGTCCTTCAGAATCTCAGTTCCGTAGATTGTATTGTTAGTTGTGATGTGCAGATAATCTGCATCAGTTGGAATTTCAAAGTTCTCAGGGATGTAAGTGAAGTTCTTATCCTTTGAAGATGCAACTTCTACTACCTCACCGAACAGCTTAGCTTCTTTCTCAGCCTTAGTAGCCCAAACACCAGTGTTCAGGTATGCAGCCTTCTTCTCAAGGTAGTTGTAAGGAACCATACAGAATTCGAGGCTTGCACCACCACCGAGGAAGAGTACTGAGTAACCCTCTGGGATGTTGAGCAGCTCCTTGAAGAGTGCTACTGCTTCGTCAACTACTGGCTGGAAATCCTTTGCGCGGTGGCTGATTTCCATAAGAGAAAGTCCTGAACCGTTAAAATCAAGACAAGCCTGTGCAGTCTGTTCTATCACCTCACGAGGCAGAATAGAAGGTCCTGCATTGAAATTGTACTTTTTCATTGTTATTTGTTATATAATTAAATGATGAATTACCTTAAAACTTAAAAACTTTGCAAAGGTACGGAATTATGTACAATTTACCATGTACAAAGTACATTTTTTTACAAATTTGGAGTTTTCTGGGTAATAAAAGTACCTTCAACGTAGTCTGTTCTAAATTCTCATCAAGTCTTTAATGGAATAGATTGTGCTTAGTGCTTCGAACGAGAAGTACTGGTCATCCATAATCATGTAGTCTTCTCGCTGTTTTTTATTCAGGTGTTTGATATCCGGGAACATGGCAATGGGCACGATGATTTCTCTACCATCTGTAAGGTAAGCTGCCATTGCTCCGCGCTTCACATTGAAGTCTAGTTTCTTTATTCCTAAATTTGTATCTTTATACTTGCACATATCTTTGTCCTCCTGTTTATTTAATTCTTTTAATCTGTATTTTCTTGCCAGCAAAAACCTGATCGATAAGTTTGTTCAACTCCTTCCAATGTTCGTCAATGGCTTTGAGAATCTCAGCCTCTTCGTCAGAAGATAGTTCAGACCATGCTATTTCAATATTTTTCTCACCATTCTTTTCAATCCAAATCTTCGCTACAGTATCGCCACGATGGGATTTTTTGCTTCCTCTACGCACAACATGAATATGTCGTCTGCTCTCAGTTGAATCCGCTGGGAATACTGACAAGATGAAGTATAGAAAGAGCATTAACTTTCCCATGATTCTCTTTTATCTTTTATTTTACAATATCAACTACTACATCAACATCGTAGTTTGAGCCGTCGGTACCGGTATAGACCTTGACCTTACCTCTGTCGTCACCTGTGATAGGAACCCAAAGTGCAATCTTGCTTCCGTTGTCGATAGCTTCATACTTGATTGACATGTTGGCGGCCTCGAAGTGGGTGTAAGTCCTGCTAAGCGACTGATACTGGCCGGCATTAGTCCAGTCCAGAGGCACATACTCTGCTGGTGCGAGAGTGTTTAGGTCGCATACATAGAAGCCGTCATTGGTGACGTCACCACAACCTATGCCTTTTACATAGAAGTTGATGTTGTCTGGGTAGTGGTCTGGCAATGGGCTCGTCTTGACTTTTTCAGGGTCTGTTGAAGCCGTTGGATTCATGGCGACGAGGTTATTCTGGCTCTGTCCGGCGTCGCTCATGATAAATCTGAGAACTTGTTCCGATGTGGCATAACCCTTGGCAAAGAACTTGTCGTCGTCGAATGCTGCACCGCCGCCGGTAATCTCGCAGAGTGCCGTGCCTACTACTTGAGCAGTGTTGACATCAACAGCGTAGAGTGATATTCTGTTGGGGTCTTCCGGCTGTCCGTTAGGCTGATGGTGGTTGCGAACGGCATAGAGCACTCCGGCTAATGAAGCGAGCGACCAGCGTGTGTTTTCGTCAACATCAATACCTGTGAGACGCTTGATTTGATTCGTCGAAAGATTGTAGATATAAGGAACGGGGTATTTGCTGTTTTGTTCACGGCAAACTACACCGAGGTTGTTGTTTGCAGGCAGGATGTAAGCTACTCCGTAGTCATCGACTACAGCCGGGATAATCTGCTCGTATTTCAGCGATGCTCCCTGGTCGGTGATTTTCAGCACACGTCCGTTCGGGTGAGTATGATCCTGTCCGTCGATTCTGTATCCGCCTTCGCGAACATATATGTGACTGCCGATGGAGTGCAGCCAGCCGTTGAGTGTGTTTTGATCCTTGTAGCCGTCATCCATGTCGTTAGGTGCACCGTTCTGAGGGTCCCATTCGAATATGGTTCCGTCGCTCTTGCGTACTAGGAACTGTCCGCCGTGAGTGCTGTGATGTGAGGTGTTGTAACTGTCGCGAATCACCGTCAGAGCCTTCTTCACCGGTCCCTCTTCCATCGTGTCATATCCTTCCACCTCGTAGAAGCAGTTGCTGAGCCACAAAATGTTGTCACCTATATTAAAGATGAAGTTAGGCACGATTCTCAACTTCGTTTTCACCTGTTCGATGATGGTCTTCAGTTCCGGCTCGTTGGTTTCTGAAGCGTCCTTTACAATAATTTCCTTGCCATTCTCGTCCCTTGCCACAACCTCGACGTTGAACGTGTAGGTTACTTCAATGAACTTCATGTCGTCCGACACCTTCAGCAGGGCATTCTCTGCTGTGGCGTTACCTTCGGCACGAGTAGTCCTTGGCTGTATTGCTTTTCTTCCTACAGCCAGCGACTTGGCTCCTACTATATCGCTCTTTCCGCCTATGGCTACTCCGCTCTGTACGTTTATACCGCTACCGCTGCCGCCGCCATCGCCGCTTTCACTACTTGAACAAGCTGCAAATATCGTTGTGGCTAATGCCAGAACGTAAAAATAAATCTTCGTTTTCATATGCAATTTCTGTTTAAGGATTAAAGTTTCTGCAAATATACAACGTATATTTGAAACTTCCAAATATTTCGAGGAATATCCTCTCAATGTTCAATGTTCAATGTTCAATGAACCTACAGCCATTGCTTATGTCTGAACCACCATAGAGAACCGACTGTGCTGACTACGCATGCAATGATGGCGATGGGGAATCCCCAGTTCAGATTCTCCATTCCGTTGATAAGGTTCATACCGAACATCGACGTGATGAGGGTAGGGAACATGATAATCATGTTGAGCGAAGTGAGCAGACGCATCACGCGGTTCATATTGTTATTGATGATGTTGGCATACGTGTCCATGGTGCTATTCAGAATGGATATAAATATGGCAGTCGTCTCACGTGCCTGTTGCATCTCAATGTTCACATCTTCAATCAGTTCCGCATCCAGTTCGTCGACTGGCAGACGGAATTTCAGTTTCGAAAGCAGGTTTTCGTTACCACGGATAGAAGTGGCAAAATAAGTGAGCGAATCCTGCAGGCGTGACAGTCCTACAAGGTCCTTATTATCAATCTGACGGTCCAGATTCCGTTTAGCCTTATCGATGATGGTGTTCACCTGTTTCAGATACTTCAGATACCATACGCTGGCACTCAGGAATAGTCTGAAAACCAGGTCGGCAGAGTCGGTGAACCCTTCAGCACGGCGCATCTGGTGATTGATGAAGTCGAGCATCATCCTCGTCTCCTGATTGCAAATAGTAATGATTTTGTCGTCCTTCAGCACTACACCGAGAGGTATCGTGGTATAAGGACTGCGCGACGAAACCGTCTTCAGGTGTGGTACACGCAGGATTATCATCAGCCAACCCTCGTCCATGTCGAAACGTGCACGCTCGTCCGTGTCCGCTACGTCATAGAGGAAGTAGTCGGGCATTCCCAGTTCGTCCTGCAGAAATTTGATATCCTCCTCTACCGGGCAAGTCACTTGTACCCAGCAGTTTGGTTGCCATGCGTCGATATGCTTGATACCGCCATTGAAATTCCAGAATGTTCTCATTGTGTGGTTTGAATCTTTACTCGTTTTAACCCAAAATAATAAAACACAACTTGCGGGTAAAGATCCAGACCTATCGTGTCAGACCTTTATCCTCTTTTGCTTAAACTATTCGCCGGATAATCGTCCATATTTTTTGTTGATTTTTGATTTTGTGCCGCGAAGGTACGACTAACCGAGAAAAGGGCAAAGAAAATTTTGAAAAAAATGCTCTGCGGTGTTACTTTTTTTAAGAATGCCACAGGGAAAGGTTCTTGGCAATTATGCTACGGTTTGTCAGCTAAAGCAATGACGGTATTGTCAAATTCGTCAGTGACATCTTTTAGATGACGATTGCGGTTTTCAACGATGATTGCCACATAAAGTTCCTGTCCCTCAAGAGTTGCATGTGTGGTACGAATAGTGAAAGTCTCAAGTTCCTTCTTCCACTCTTGCTTGTGCTTTACAGCATTCTTGATGAATTCAAGAGCTTGCTCTTTTGTCTTCTGTGCATCCATAATCAGTTGTTTATATGTTTCCGAGGCAAATTTACACATCTTTTATTAAATCACAAAATTACAAAGGAGTTTTTTTGGGGGTGCCTTTTCCTCTGAGCAATAGCGGCCTTTCCTTTAGCCTTCTCCTAAGTATCCGAAATAAGTGAGACAGTCTCACATATTCAGAATCATCGGCTGATAACCCGGAATATAACCAGTTGTTATCTATTTCGTTTACCATAAATTCATGATTATTGCTATTCTCCTAGCAACTATTTGGTTGTTTGGCTCACTTTTTTTTACGTCTCTGCCGTGATTTGACGCGACGCTGAACATCTCGCGACGTCGCGCCCGCGTACTCATGAAACGGCAGGCTCCTGCTCCGAACGCGGCAGGCGCGTGAAACTCTAGCGGCTGAGACGTGACGCGAGAACGGTAGGGGACGGGAGTTATTACCATACTGTTGTCATTTATGTCAAAATGTCAAAATGTCAAAATGGTTTTTCAAATGGGAAAACGGGCACTAAATATATAATAATATATATTATTATATATTTAGTGAGGTAAAACCGAATCCAAAATTGATTTTGACAATCTTGACATTGACAATCTTGACATTCGAAGCATAGCACCAGATTTACGAGACAGTTATCTTTGCAGAAAAAGTATAAGTTTGAAAGTTAAATGTATAATTTTAGAACAAGGGTGTATGAAATTTAGACATAGAATGGGGGTGGGGTGGAAACAGGTTTTTGCCATGAAATCGAGTTTCTGCAAAAATGCAACATGTACATTACATTTGCTTTTGCGTCGTCATTTTATCGGTAAAATCGGCAAAATCCTGTGGTGATTTCGTGCATTTTCTTGTGGGGGGGGGGGTAAGGAATCAATTTTTTTCTTAAAATTTGTAAAGGAAAATTTGGCTGTTTAAGAAAAAAATACTACCTTTGTCGAATTAAATCTCGCACGCACATATATACGCGTAAGAAAATGTGTGTTCAAGGTGTGTTAAGGTTAGATAAAAAATGATTTTATGGAACGAGTGAAGATTGTATATATAAGCATTCTGTTAGGCCTGCTGGTATCGCTTCAGGCGGGTGCTCAACGGGTAACCATCAGCAACAACCTTTTGTATGATGCTTGGCTGACTCCCAACCTGCGTGTCGGAGTCCGCGTAGCTCCTCATTGGTCTGTAGGTGTGGTAGGCGGTTACCGTCCCTGGCCTACCGACGACAATGTGACACGTAAGTGGCGCCATCTGCTCGTAGCGCCTGAGGTTCGCTATTGGACCGACTCTGTTGATGTTCACCACTTCTTCGGTGTGAACCTTATCTACAGTCACTACAACGTGGGCGACGTTAAGTTCCCGTTCGGTTTGTACAAGTCAGTACGCAACGAACGCCGTCAGGGCGATCTTGGTGCCCTCGGAGTATTCTACGGTTATTCCTGGCCACTCGGACGCTGGTGGAACATCGAAGCAGCTATCGGAGCTGCCGTCGGTTATACTAAATACGGACGCTATGAGTGTACGCATTGCGGAAACAAACTGGGCACAGAGAAGAAATGGTTCGTGATGCCACAGGCAGCTATAAACATTGTTTATAATATACCGGGTCGTCCTGCTAAGCAGGTTGTTTGGGAAGAACCTTATACTGTAGTTCCTGAGCCGGAACCGGTTCCGCCGGTTGTGATTGCTCTCCAACCTGTGAAAGCACGTCCTGTGCGCCCTGACAGCGCCTTGGTTGTCAATGCATCAGAATACGTTCCGTACGACCGTACCCGCATACTTCGTAAAGACAAGGAAGCGCTCTACATCCACTTCCATGTTGATAAGTATGACCTTGACCAGTCCTATCGTCAGAATGCAGACATGCTCGACCGCATAATCCGTGCTACGCAGAGTATTGTTGACGACTCTACTACCGTCGTAAAGAAGATTCAGATTGTGGGTCTTGCCTCAATCGAAGGTCCGGTGGACAGAAACGAGAAACTGGCACAAAACCGTGCCTTGACCCTGCAGCACTATGTTCAGGAGAAG
>CACYGK010000059.1 GCA_902774005.1 uncultured Bacteroidales bacterium
GACGGATGTGATCCGGAGTCGTGCAACAGGGTGTTGATTGAGAACTGTCTGTTCCGTACGGGTGATGACTGTATTGCGATAAAGAGTGGAAGAAATGCCGACGGACGCCGATGGGGTATGCCTTGCCAGAATGTGGTGGTGAGGAACTGCCGTATGGAGGACGGACACGGAGGTATCGTGGTGGGTAGTGAGATTTCGGGTGGTTTCAGAAATCTGTTTTTGGAGGATTGTCAGATGGACAGTCCGAATCTGGACCGGGTGGTGAGGATAAAGACCAATACATGCCGTGGTGGTGTAGTGGAGAATGTATATGTGAGGAATGTGGAAGTGGGAGAATGCAGGGAGGCTGTGTTGAAGATAAATCTGAACTACGAACCGAGGGAACAGGCACAGAGAGGGTTTATCCCCACCGTGCGGAATGTGCAGTTGGAAAATGTCAATTGCAATAAAAGTAAGTACGGTGCTTATATCGTAGGACTGGAGGATTCGGAGCAGATTCAGGACGTAACGGTCAGGAACTGCAAATGGAACGGAGTCACTACGGGTGAGAACCGCATTGAGGGTAAGAACAGAAATGTAGTGTTTGGAAATGTAACTATAAACAAGTAGCTACATTAATATACTCGGAAACCGATAATCTTACGTACTTCACGCAGAGTGGCTGCTGCACTTTCGCGGGCTTTCTCTGCACCGTCGCGTGCAATCTTGTCGAGCAGAGCCTGGTTTGACTGGAATTCAAGGATGCGTTCGCGAATTGGAGCCAAAGTCTGGATGATGTCCTGTGCCAACTGCTTCTTCATGTCACCATATCGGATTGACATGTCGTTCCATTTCTCGTCGAAGTAGTCGTATGTCTCTTTGCTTGAAGCAATTTCCATCAGTGTGAAGAGGTTCTGGATGACTTCCGGTTTCTGCTGATTGGGTTCTGTAGGTCCTGAATCAGTTACTGCACGTTTCACTTTCTTCTCGATAGACTTGGCATCTTCATAGAGGTAGATGCAGTTGCCTTCCGACTTACCCATCTTGCCTGAGCCGTCGAGTCCCGGAATCTTTATGGCGTGGTCGCCAAAGTAGAAGTTCTGTGGTTCGGGGAAGAATTCAACTCCGTATATGTTGTTGAAACGGCGGGCACACTTACGAGCCATCTCCATATTCTGTTCCTGGTCTTTACCTACAGGTACTTTTGCTGCACGGTGTTGCAGGATGTCTGCAGCCATGAGGGTGGGGTAAGTGAAAAGTCCGGCATTCACGTTCTCCGGTTGCTGGCGTGCTTTCTCCTTGAATGTAGTGACGCGTCCGAGTTCGCCCAGGTAGCAGTTCATGTTGAAGTAGAGATAGAGCTCGATGGTCTCGGGAACATCACTCTGGATGTAAATCGTAGACTTCTCTGGATCGATTCCGCATGCAAGATATTCAGCCAGAATGGTGCGTGTGGAGTTCTGTATATTCTCTGGTTTCGGATGTGTCGTCAGTGAGTGCCAGTCTGCAATGAAGTAAAAGCAATTGTAGTCTTCCTGCATCTTAACAAAGTTCTGCACAGCTCCGTAGTAGTTACCGAGGTGCAGGTTTCCGGTCGGGCGTATGCCGCTAAGTACTATTTCTTTCATCTTTTATTTTTCAAAATCTGTGCAAAGGTAAAAAAAAATGTTGTACCTTCGCATAAAAATCAAGGATAAGTGTATGAACGAGGTTATAGAATTGATAAATGAGATGTCGCCTTATCTGTTGTTGGGTTTCCTGATAGCAGGTGTAATGCATGTATTTGTGCCTAACCGGTTTTATTCCAACTATTTATCGGGACGTTCGTTCCGTTCGGTTATCAGTGCGGCTCTTTTCGGTGTTCCACTGCCCCTGTGTTCGTGTGGAGTCATTCCTACTGCTATGTCGCTACGTCGTGAGGGAGCAGGAAAGGGAGCTGTGGTGTCGTTCCTTATTGCTACGCCGCAAACAGGTGTGGACAGTATATTTGCCACTTATTCACTTATGGGACTCCCCTTTGCTCTGGTGCGTCCTATTGCTGCCTTCGTCACTGCTCTGATGGGAGGTGTGTTCGTAAATGCTTTTGAAAAGGAAGAACCTATGATTCAGTCTGTTCAGAAACAGGAATGCCGTGAAGAGAAAAAGATGACGATATGGCAGAAACTGGTTGAGGTACTGAACTTCGGATTCGTGGAGATGATGGAAGATATAGGTAAGTGGCTTGTGGTGGGACTTCTCATTGCCGGACTCATAACTGTGTTTGTACCGAACGAGTTCTTTGCTATCTTCAAGGACAACACCTTCATGTCTATGCTACTCGTGCTGTGCATATCCATTCCGATGTATCTTTGTGCTACGGGTTCTATCCCTATTGCCGTGGCACTGATGCTCAAGGGACTCACTCCCGGAGCGGCTCTGGTACTGCTGATGGCTGGTCCGGCATGCAACTTCGCTTCAATTCTCGTTATCAATAAAGTACTGGGACGTCGCACACTCATCTGTTATCTGATTGCAATCATCGTGGGTGCGGTGGCTTTCGGTTTCGGTATCGACTACCTGTTGCCACGTGAGTGGTTCACGGATAATCTTGTGGGGGCAGATGCTTGTTGTCACGAAGATACGGCGTGGTATCAATGGCTCAGTACCGGATTGCTTGCATTATTACTCCTGAATGTGGTAAGGATGAAACTAACGGGACATGAGCATTGTCATCATCACGACCATTGTGACTGTTGTGAAATGGAGCATTCCGAAGAGCATGAGTTCGTAGTCAAGGGAATGAACTGTAATCATTGTAAAGCGAATGTTGAAAAAGCGGTGGGGAGCATTCCTGGTGTAAAGGAGGTCAAAGTTGATTTGAAAAGTGGTCGGATGTCCGTAAGCGGAGACGATGTGGAACATGAAAAAATACGTGATGCTGTAGAGAGTATTGGGTTCTCACTTGAGGACTAAAATACGATTTAAGCGAAATTAACGTTTAGAAATGTACACGGATTGAAAATATATCGTACCTTTACAAATTGAAATGTTATTGTGGATATTTGTGTCGATGAATTTATACATATATTATGCACTCTGACTGCTTGCAGTCACCCAAAATCAGATTATAAAAAATGAACATATATAATGAATTACCAATGGAACTACAAAGCTCCGACACAAGAAGAAACCGACGCGGCGAAGGCTCTGGCTGAGGAAGTCAAGGTCAGTCCGGTGTTGTGCCGATTGCTCATCAATCGTGGCATAACGACGGCTGAAGAAGTCCAGAAGTTCTTCCGTCCACAGCTTCATGACCTTCATGATCCGTTCCTGATGAAGGATATGGACAAGGCTGTAGAGAGGTTGAACAGAGCTATGGGTAATCGTGAACGCATCATGATTTATGGAGACTATGATGTTGACGGTTGCACGGCTGTAGCACTTGTGTACAGGTTCTTACAGAAATATTATTCACATATAGAATACTATATTCCAAACCGTTACGAGGAGGGGTATGGTGTTTCGAAGCAGGGTGTGGATCTGGCTGTAGAACATGGAGTAAAACTGATTATAGTATTAGACTGTGGTATCAAGGCAGTTGATGAAATCCAGTATGCCAAGGATAATGGAATTGATTTCATCATCTGCGACCATCATGTGCCTGATGCTGTACTGCCTCCGGCAGTAGCTATTCTCAACGCCAAACTTGCCGACAACACATACCCTTATCTGGATCTCTCCGGATGCGGTGTGGGTTTCAAATTCATGCAGGCATTTGCTATCAGCAACGGCATTCCGTTCAGCAAACTGATTCCACTTCTCGACCTCGTGGCAGTAAGTATAGCAAGTGATATCGTGCCGATAATGGGTGAGAACCGTATTCTTGCTTATCACGGTCTGCGCCAGTTGAACAACAACGCAAGTGTGGGTCTTAAGGCTATTGTCGATGTGTGTGGACTGAAGGACAAGGAACTGACGATGTCGGACATTGTATTCCGTATCGGTCCGCGTATCAATGCCTCGGGACGAATGGAGAACGGCAAGGAGTCGGTGGAAGTACTTATTGAACACGACTATGACAAGGCATATAACCAGGCAGAACTGCTCGAACTCTACAACGAAGAGCGTCGTGAACTCGACAAGCAGATGACTCAGGATGCAAGCGATTATGTAGAGGCGCACCCTGAGATGAAGACTCGCAAATCAATTGTCATATACAACGAAGACTGGTATAAGGGTGTGATAGGTATTGTGGCATCACGACTCACTGAAATATATTTCCGTCCGTCAGTTGTCCTTACACGTACCGACGATATGGTGACGGGTTCGGCACGTTCGGTAAGCGGATTCGATGTGTATAAGGCAATTCAGAGTTGCAGCGATCTGCTGGAGAACTTCGGTGGACATACCTATGCAGCTGGTCTGTCAATGAAGGTGGAGAACGTGGCAGAGTTCAAGAAACGTTTTGAAGCATACGTCGACCAGTATATCGACTCTGAACAGACAAATGCCGTACTTGATATTGATGCCGAACTGACTTTCGAGGAGATTACTTCCCGTTTCAAGTCGGACCTGAAACGTATGCGTCCTTTCGGTCCGGACAACACAAAACCGGTATTCTGTTCGCGTCAGGTATATGACTATGGTTCGAGCAAGGTTGTAGGAAAGGAGCAGGAACATATCAAACTGGAACTGGTTGACGGAAAATGCAACCGTGTCATGAACGGCATAGCATTCGGTCAGAGCAGTCAGGCTCGTTACATCAAGACAAAGCAGACTTTCGACATAGTTTATACTATCGAGGAAAATACTCATCGTCACGGAGAAATTCAACTGAAGATTGAAGATATAAAGCCTAATACCCCATAGCAAACAGACTGAAAGATATGGAGGTCTATCTCTCAATTCTGAAATATAATTGGGGATATGACAGTTTTCGGGGAATACAGGCAGATATTATCCGAAGTATAGGTGAAGGTCGCGACACGTTGGGTCTGATGCCTACAGGTGGAGGCAAATCCATCTGTTTTCAGGTACCGGCTTTAGCTACCTATGGCATGTGTCTTGTCATCACACCTCTCATTTCTCTTATGCGCGATCAGGTGAGGAATCTCCGTAATAGGGGAATCAAAGCTGAAGCAGTCTATTCAGGTATGTCGCGTGAAGACATTGTGCAGGTGCTGGACAACTGCATACTCGGCGATTATAAGTTTTTGTACCTGTCTCCCGAACGACTTACTACGGAACTCTTCCGCGAGAAACTGATGCGAATGCATAACGTGTCGATGATTGCTGTCGATGAAGCCCATTGCATCTCGCAGTGGGGATATGATTTCCGACCTTCATACCTGAAAATCCGTGAGATTCGTTCTTTGTTTCAGAAGGACGTACCGATACTCGCACTTACTGCTACAGCTACACCGCGTGTTGTCGATGACATACAGCAACAGTTGGGTTTCAGGTCGCCGAACGTATATAAGATGAGTTTCGAACGCAAGAACCTGATATACGTAGTGCGACATACCGAAAACAAGATTGGCGAGATTGTCCAGATACTCAAGGGTGTGCCGCAGGGAAGTGCCATCGTTTATATCCGCAGTCGTCAGATGACCCACGACATAGCACGTAAGCTGAACGAACAGGGAATCAGTGCGGAGTGTTATCATGCAGGTCTCAGCAACGTAGAACGAGAAACACGGCAATACGACTGGAGCATGGGAAGAGTACGGGTTATGGTTGCCACCAATGCTTTCGGTATGGGTATTGACAAAGCAGACGTCCGTGTGGTCATCCATTATTCTGCACCCGACACACTCGAAGCATATTTCCAGGAAGCCGGAAGGGCTGGACGTGACGGCAAAACTTCCTATGCCGTTATGCTCTGCGATCGTGGAGACCTGACACAGTTTTCACGACGTACAGCCAATGCCTTTCCACCAGTCGAATTTATAAAGACCACATACGAGAACCTCTGTTATTTCTTTGAGGTGGGAGTAGGCGAAGCGCAAGGGCGTACCTTCCTTTTCGACATCAGCGAATTCATTATGCGTTTCCGTATGTTCGGAACAACAGTCAACAGTGCCCTCCATCTTCTGAGCAATGCCGGATATATCGACTATCAGGAGGAAAACGATTTCAAGTCGAGAGTACAGGTTCTGCTTCACAAGGATGAACTGTATTCACTTACCAATCGCGACGAACTGCTTGATAAGGTTCTTACGGCTCTCATGCGCAACTATACAGGTCTGTTTGCCGAACAGGTATATATCGAAGAGGCTCTGTTGGCAAAGGTGACCGGGCTTACTCCTACAGAGGTTTACATGGCACTCAAACAATTGTCGGCAATGCGTATCATCGACTTTGTTCCTCATCGTTCGTCACCTACAATTACATTCGTTCGCCCCAGAGTAGAAACGCAGTATATCAACCTCAGTCCTGAGGTATATGCTGACCGCCGTACCGACTACGAACGTCGCGGACTTGATGTGAAGAATTATTTGCAGAGCAGAGACCGTTGTCGCAGTCTGATGCTTCTCGAATATTTCGGTGAGACTGATGCGCGTCCCTGTGGACATTGTGATGTATGTCTTCAGCAACGTCGCGACAAGAAAAGTCAGATGTCGGTTGAGAAACGTGCCGAGATAGCTATCTATGATCTTCTCTCAGATGGTGAGCCACACATGCTTTCTGAACTCGACGCCTTACCTTACAGTCCGTCTGTTACCCGTGATGTCTTGCATAATCTTCTTGGCGAAGATGTGGTATTTGAAAACAATAAAACTATCCGTAAAAAGAAATGAGTAACAACAAACATCTCCAGGCAGCAAAAGAGGCTGTGCAGCAGAAGGATATGATAAAGGCTCTGGTCGAAGCCACTAAAGCTATCGAGACAGAGCCAGACTGTTATGAAGCCTATATCATCCGTGGTCAGATTAGCATGATGTTCGGCGATAAAAACGGAGCTGCCGAAGACATGTGTCGGGCTTTGGAAATCAAGCCCGAACTGCAATCCCAACTAACGGGCAGTTTCAAGAACTGATTATTTTATATTCTCACGAATCTTCGTAAGGAACCGTTGCATACGTTCTTCGTCCTTAGTGTCGATGATAGCAATCAGTTCTTTCATTTCAGCCCTTATCTGTTCCACCTGACCTTTTGTATAAGGATTGAACAGTATTTCGCGAAGCAGAGTATCGTCCTCACTCAATACACCACGTGCTATTTTTTCGTGACGTTTGAATGTAGTACCTGGAGCATCCTGGTGTTTCATAACGGCTGCAAATGCAAACGTAGAGATAAACGGAATGCTCAGTGAATAAGCCATCGTACGGTCGTGTTCGTCGAAGGTATATTCGCAGATATTCAGACCCAGACGTGTGTACAGTTCTTTGAAGAAGCAGCGTCCCATGAAGTCACCTTCGTTTATGATAATCGCATTCTCCTGTGTCAGTTTGCCCAAGTTGGCAAATGTAGGTCCGAACATAGGGTGAGTGCTGACATATCTGAAACCACTATCCTCATAGAAATCCTTGAATCCGGTTTTCACCGATGAGATATCACTCAGTATGCAGCGGTCCTTCGATAGGTATGGCATCACCTGACGGAATACATCCAGCGTGTACTTCAGACTAACTGCATTGATAACCATCTCGGGATTGAACTCACCGATTTCCTCCATCGAGGTGAAACGTTGAGTGTTGTACATGTATCGCAGTTTCTTCGGGTCTATATCGTAAACCGCCACTTCATGGTCGAATGAGAGAAGGTCGGTAAAGAACGACCCCATCTTGCCTGCTCCCAATATCAGTATTTTCATTTTGCTCCTTGTGCTTTTTTATTTGTTTACTATTTCCATCTGCTGGTGAACACTCTCCTCGTGAATCAGTTCAAATATACCTCTTACGCAGTCCTGACCGATTCCCATCAACGAGCCCTGAGCACCGCGTTTACCAAGGATTTCACTGTAACGGCTTGTCTGCACGATGGTCATGTCGTGTTCCTTCTTGTATTCACCAATCTGACGGCACACACGCATTCTCTGTGCCAGCACCTCGATTAACTGGTTGTCCAGTTCGTCAATCTGTTTACGCAATGATGATATATTCTCTGTTGTCTCTGTCTCGTTACGGATTATCAGCATACTCAGAATATAGTCAAGAATATCCGGAGTCACCTGCTGACTTGCATCGCTCCATGCCATTTCCGGATTGCAATGACTCTCTACTATCAGTCCGTCGAAACCCATATCCATTGCCTGCTGACAGAGTGGGGCGATGAGGTCGCGTCGTCCACCGATATGACTTGGGTCACATACAAGTGGCAGGTTCGGGTAGCGACGATGCAGCTCGATAGGAATCTGCCACATCGGATGGTTGCGGTAAATCTTCTTATCGTAGCTTGAGAAACCTCTGTGAATAGCTCCGAGTCGTTTGATGCCGGCTCCGTTGATACGTTCCAGAGCACCTATCCACAGTTCGATGTCGGGGTTCACCGGATTCTTTACGAACACTGGAATGTCAACACCCTGTAGCGCGTCGGCTATAGCCTGAACGGCAAACGGATTGGCGGTTGTTCGTGCTCCAACCCACAGAATATCGATGCCATACTTCAGACACAGTTCCACATGCTCAGCTGTTGCTACCTCAGTAGCTACGAGCATACCAGTATCGTCCTTCACCCTCTTCATCCAGGGCAGAGCCTTCTCTCCGTTACCTTCAAAACCTCCTGGTTTCGTTCTTGGTTTCCACACACCGGCTCGGAACATGTGGCATCCTTTTGCAGCCAACTGTTTTGCAGTGGTCAGCGTCTGTTCTTCGGTCTCTGCCGAGCAGGGACCGGCAATTACTATCGGGCGTTCCAAGTCACTTGGCAATCCCAGCGGTTCAAGATTCAATTCCATAAATATATAACTATTATCTATTATCTATTAACTATTATCTATTAACTCTAAACTCTACACTCTTTAATTCTTCTCAGCGCTTCTTTCATCTTCTCATCTTTTGCACACAACGAAATTCTGATATACCTCTTTCCGTTACTTCCGAAAATAAATCCCGGAGTGATGAACACACGTGCTTCGTGCAGTACCTTCTCAGTCAGATCTTCCACGTCAGCATACTTTTCCGGAATCCTTCCCCACAGGAACATACCCTGCTGCATCGGGTCGAACCGGCATCCAAGCGTAGTCATTATCTCCTCTGCAATCTTCCTTCTGCTGCTGTATGTCTCGATATTAGCCTGAGTATGCCACTCGTCGCTGTTCTCATAAGCCTTTGCTGCAGCCAGCTGCATCGGACGGAAAGTACCCGAATCGATATTTGACTTAATTTTCAGAATCCATTGTACGAATGTACTGTTAGTAGCCAGCATTCCGACTCTCCATCCGGGCATGTTATGACTCTTCGACATCGAATTGAACTCTATGCAACAGTCCTTCGCACCCTCCACCTGCAGAATGCTCAGGTGTTCGTCTCTGTTCAGGATGAAAGAGTAAGGGTTGTCGTTCACTATTACTATATCATGTTTTTTTGCGAAAGCCACCAGTTTCTCATACAGTTCCTTCGTAGCCCTTCCTCCAGTCGGCATATTGGGATAGTTGGTCCACATCAGTTTCACACCTTTAAGGTCCATGCTTTCCAACTGCTTGAAGTCAGGTTGCCATCCGTTTTCCTCCAGCAAGTCATAGTTCACAATTTCCTGTCCCAGAATCTTGCTCAGCGAAGTGTAAGTAGGGTATCCCGGATTTGGTACCAGCACCTTATCAC
>CACYGK010000060.1 GCA_902774005.1 uncultured Bacteroidales bacterium
GAAAACGAAATGGCGCTGAACAGAAACTCAAATGGCTGAGACGTCATTCTCTGACAGTACTGAAAAGATAAAAATTACATGTGAAACTTTGAAACTTTGAAACTTTGAAACAATGTGTGTTTCCCTAAAAAAGTTGAATGGATTTTACCTTAACCCTGCCTTGGGTTGAATGTCTTTGCTGCGCTCCGTCGAATATACTAACGCTTGGAAATAAAAATAAACAAGATTTATTTTGTATTTCTCTCGCTTAACCGTATATTTGCAGTATTAACCATAAAACTTAACTACTATGAAAAAGATTATCGCTTTGTTTACGGGTGTTTTTATTTCATTAACTTCCTGCTTTGCAGAGAACGAGAATGTTGGTCGTCATGTTGAATCAGACGGTTTTGTGTGGAATCTGACAGAAAACAACGATATCATCGAAGTGACGGATGATGCTGGAAATATCATCATATCTTCAGACCGTGGTTATAACGATGCTTATTATATCCCGGTAGCTACCGATGCAGGAAAAAAAGTTGCCGAAATGATGCTTCCGTTTTTTACTGTTGTCAGAAAATTTGATGGCGTAACCTATCAAGGTGCCTGTACCCCGGATGGACGTGAAGTTGTTCCTACTTTGTTTAAATATGTTCTGGCGGGCAGGAATAAAGACTTCCATTATTACAATGTAACAACCCATGACGATACGAATGGGGTATACCTCGAAGATGGCCGATGCATTGTAAAACCAATTTATACCTCATTCGTACTTCTGTTTAAAGACCGTTTTCAGGTTATTGATGTAAATACACAGTTTCCTGTTTCGAACAAGATTTCAGATTATATGCAGCAGCAGAATCTGCTCAATGCCGCATACGACAATGGGGTCAACACAGATGCTCTTGTCGTGGAGGGAGACAGTCTGAGTGCACTGAATAATCTGAACGGGGCAATAGCAAAATATACAGAAGCTATAAAAAAGAAGCCGTCTGCCAATACTTATGCCCGTCGTGGTATATGCTACTATCAGAAACAGAATTGGAAAGATGCCTTGGAAGACTTTCGTTTTGCCTTATACATTGATGATTGCACACCTGAATATTTTGAATTGTCCGATTCTCTTTTGGACAAAGCAGAAGATCAGCGTATTGCACAACTTGTGCGTCGTCAGGAACGTTTGGAGAGAACAGCAATGATTCTTAATGCGGTATCTTCAGGATTAAATGCTGCATCACAGGCATTAAGTACAATACAGTCCACTTCGTCGAAATCGAACAATAATTACACAGCGAGTACAACTGTCACGACCACATCTGGCAATAATCAGAATGTGTCTGGCAACTCTAATTCCGGTGGTGGACATCAACACAATGCAAAACGTTGTATTCAATGCCAAGGAGATGGCAAATGTCGTGGAAACGGTAATGCCAGCAAATATCATTGCAGAGGCACAGGAAAGTGTACTTCATGCAATGGAGAAGGAGTTACTTATGTAGTTGGTGATCGCATAACCTGTGCAATATGTCACGGAAGTGGTAAATGCTCTTTCTGTGGCGGTAGTGGTAAATGTCAGCGATGCGGAGGAAAGGGCACTCTGTAGACAATAACTTGGAATGGAGAAGCAACATGGATTGACAGCTGTCTCGTAATCGAAAGATAGTTTTACCTTGATGTAACAAATTAACACGTCATACTTATGACCGTTTAGCGGTTAGCGACGATAACCATAACAATCAAATAAAGAACCGGCTTCACATTAGTTGCGAGGCCGGTTCTTTTGTTTTCAAAAGTTTCAAAAGTTTCAAAGTTTCAAAGTTTCAAAGTTTCACCCACGTTTTTTCTCCCAAATCGTTTTGAGTTTGGCAAGTTTGTTGTACTTTTGCAGGTGAATACTGGCTAATCGTCATTTTGACGCCTGCATGGCAGGGTGGAGCCTCAGCGGAGGTGCCGGTATGGAACTTAATGGAAATATAACAAGCGTTTGCTGTTATTCGGGAATACCTTAAGAATCTCGCAAATTCAAAAAGAACTAAACCGAAGAATAAGTTGCAAACGTCTATGCGTTAGCATGGACGTGACTTATCTTAGTTTAGTAGGCATGCGAGAGCCTTTAAGGTATGGATAAGAACTCCATGCTTTTTTGTGCTACCATGCCTACTATCCTGATGACATGTAATCGCCATGAAACGCATAACGTATGGCTAAATCGTTAATCGAAGAACTGCCTCGCATTGTAAGCGAAGGTAGGCGTGAGGCGCAACAAATATTGGAGCGCCTGAGTAGTGGTACGCAGATTGGACTTCAGACCAATGAACTGGTGCTACCTAGTAAGGATGTGAGCGGACTGTTCAAGGGCAGTACGCCACAGATTCCCAATGCATTTAATATGGCTGGAGGTGATAGCGGATGGATGAACCGTCTAATTTATGGTGATAACCTATTGGCTATGCAGGCTCTGCTTGCTGGTGATGCCCAAACTGGCCTTCCTTCACTTCGTGGAAAGGTTGACCTTATTTATATTGATCCTCCATTTGATTCTAAGGCTGACTATCGGACAAAGATTTCGTTACCAGGAACAGATATTCAGCAGAAGCCAACGGTCATTGAGCAGTTTGCCTATGCGGATACGTGGGAAGAAGGAACTATTTCGTATTTGGTGATGATGTACAAACGACTTGTGCTTATGAAAGAATTACTTTCTGAAAAGGGAAGCATTTATATACATATAGATTGGCATGTTGGTCCGTATATAAAGGTCATCTTAGATGAGATATTTGGAAAAGACAACTTTAGAAATGAAATTATATGGCATTATTCATGGGGGCTAAGGACAGATACTCGATGGAATAGAAAACATGACAATATTTTCTATTATAGCAAAAGTCTTGGAACAATCACATTTAATGCCAACGAAGTCTTAGAAGAAAGGACTATCAGTGAATCTACAGCAAATAGACTGAAATATAAAGGGGCACTAATTACTGACGGTAATAAAGGACGAGGAGATTCCGAAAAAGCACTCCCTTCTGATGTATGGTACATTGCTACAATAAATGGAATGGCTACAGAACGAGTAGGTTATGCTACTCAAAAGCCAGAAGCTCTTCTCGAACGCATCATCAAAGCCTCTTCCAACGAAGGTGACCTTGTCTGCGACTTCTTCGGCGGTAGCGGCACAACGGCTGCTGTAGCTGAACGATTAGGCAGACGGTGGATTACTTGCGACATAGGTAAGCCAGCCTCGTTGGTAATGCGTAAGCGTTTTATTGACCAAGAGGTGAAGCCATTCCTGTATCAGAGCATTGGTGACTATCAGAAGGAAGCGTTTAGGAACAACAAACGTTATAAGCATGTGGGTGATTTGAGCCAAGTTGTGTTGGGATTGTATGGTGCTCTGCCCTTTACACCTGAACAGACGAACGACAGAAACTTTGGATATATTAAAGGTACGCGAACATTGGTTATGGTAGATTCACCAAACCGTCTGACAACAGCTGCGACGATTCGTCGTGCTGTAGAAGCCAAGGCAAGTCTGCTTGGTGGCGATTGGGAAAAGGTCGTAGTGCTGGGTTGGAACTTCGCCTTCGACATTTCATCTGCCATTCAAAAATATCAAGATTCGAATGTTGAGGTATTAGTTATTCCAGTTTCTCTTCTTTGCAATACCTGATTGCAAAGCCATTGGTAGTGACTCCTGCAGGCGAAAACGACGAGATAGATGTAGAATTAGAAAACTATGTATTGTTGTCACCTGACAACATCCCACTTGACGATAAGGATAAGGAGAAACTGCAAGAGGTCTTGGAGCGTGACCCGCTGAGCCTGATTGAATACTGGAGCATCGATCCTGACTATGACGGAGTGACCTTCCGCTCTACATGGCAGGACTATAGGGAGAATACGGAAAACGACAATGACCCTCTGCATTGTGTTTATAAGACCAGATTGAGAGTTTCAAGGAAAGAACACAGAAAGGTTTGCATAAAGGCTGTAGATGTTTTTGGTTTCGAAAGTCAGGTAATAAAGGAGATTTAGGTTATGATGGTAATGAATGACATGAATGCTTCGCTGGAGTTGGCCAAAAGGCTGAGCGAAGAGGTGAATGCCGTATGGGAGAGCGGCGAACTGATGGATCAAGTAACACCAACTACACAAGAGTTGCTGAAGTTCTGGTTTTCTGAGGAATATTGCTCATTAAGAAGTCGTAATTTCCATTCTGGTCAACGACAGGCTATATTGAACATTGTCTATTTGCATGAGGTAAAGGGGGTGAAGAACGTGATGGAGTATTACCAACAGATTACTCCAGATTTAATGCCATTTGTGGATTTGGATGCATTAAGTCAGAAGAAATATCAGATGCCTAAATATGCTGTCAAGATGGCTACAGGTACAGGTAAAACATGGGTAATGCATGCCCTTTTGCTTTGGCAGATGCTTAATGCCAGACATGAAGACGTGAAGAGTGGACGCTTCACCAAGAACTTCCTGATTGTGGCTCCAGGTTTGATTGTATATGACCGTTTGTTGGATGCTTTTTGCGGACGAGTGCAAAGAGATAAGGAGGAACGTGATATTGAGACAAATGACTTTTATCTGAATCAAGAAGTTTTTATTCCTGTTCATTATAGACAAGAAGTATTCTCTTTTATTCAGAACAATGTAGTGACTAAGGACGAAGGCATAGGCCGTAAAACTACAGGTGACGGACTTATTGCATTGACCAATTGGCATTTGTTCGAGAATCAAATGGATGAAGAAAGTAACGAAGACAGTGGAGTCATGACATCTCAACAACTAATAGATCAATTATTGCCTATACGTCCAGGCAAGGCTGCTGGCAACGATTTGGGAATGTTAGACCGTCGCTATCTGCGAGGCTCCGAATTGGATTATCTTGCGGATTTAGAAGATATCATGGTGATAAATGATGAGGCTCACCATATTCATGAACTGAAACGGAATGGCGAGATAGAAGAAGTAGAATGGCAGAAAGGACTGAATGTCATTGCAGAAAAGAAGGGTGAGAGATTCTTTCAAGTGGATTTCTCAGCCACTCCTTATGACCAAAGAGGGACGGGCAAGAAAGCTCAAAAGTGCTATTTCCCTCATATAGTAGTTGATTTCGATTTGGCAACTGCAATGCGGAAAGGATTGGTCAAGACGCTGCTTTTGGATAGAAGACAGGAATTGACTGAGCTGAACGATTTGGATTATAAGGCTGTACGTGATGATAGGAACAAGGTTTGTGATCTTAGCGACGGACAAAGGCTTATGCTCCGTGCAGGATTAGCAAAATTGAAAAAGTTGGAGAAAGAGTTTACTGCTGTCGATGAGAAGAAGAATCCTAAAATGCTGGTAATTTGTGAAGATACGTCAGTAGCCCCTTATGTAAACCAACTGATGTTGGAGGAGCATCTGTCACAAGAAGATGTTGTAACTATTGATAGTAATGCCAAAGGTGAAGTATCGGAAGAAGAATGGAAAGAAACTAAGAAGAAACTTTTCGACATCGACAAATATCAGAAACCTAAGGTAATTATCTCTGTGCTTATGCTGCGTGAAGGCTTTGATGTGAACAATATATGTGTGATAGTTCCACTTCGTTCTTCAGAGGCTCCTATTTTGCTAGAACAGATAATTGGGCGTGGTCTGCGTTTGATGTGGCGAGAGCCGGAATACCAAAGCATCAAGGAAGATGATCGAAAACGGGTGTTACAATTACATACTCAGCCCAAGACTTATATTGATATGCTGACTATAATTGAACATCCTGCGTTCCTGCAATTCTATGAAGAGTTGCTTGCTGGAGGTCTGGCAGTAGAAGAAACTGGAGAAACAGGTGAAGGAGGTTCTACTGGTGACTTAATCAAGGTGGGGCTACGTGAAAATTATGAGCAATTCGATTTTGAATGGCCAATGATTGTAAGAGAGGCAGAGGAGGAACTGGAAGATGTAGAAATAGACATACGCACTCTTAAGCCGTTTACGGCATTCCCTTTGGAAAAGTTGCGTCAGTTCTTGGCTCAGGATGGTGAGACTTTCATTTCGCAGGAAGCGTTGTCGAAAACGCAGTTCGGACGTTATAAGGTAACAGCGAATCTGTTTTCAGCTAAAAGCTACAATGAATATCTGCAAAAACTGCTTCGAACTATTACACTTCGTTTTGATAGGATTTCGTCACACAAAGAGATGTCTGTTCCAAATCTGCAGATTAATGAGGCCAAGACTATTGCCGTAGCTGATTTGTATATACGTACACAATTGTTTGGTCAGCCGTTTAATCCTTTCAATGGTAGCGACTGGAAAATTCTCTTATCGAAAGATGCAATTGTAACAAAACACATAATCGAAGAAATGGCACGTGCTATCTTCAATATCCAAAATAGCATCATGACAACAGATGCACAGGTAGTACATACAAAGTTTTCAACAGTTGCAGAGATTAAATTAAGAGGGGCTTATTCTATAGAGGTTCAAAAAGCTATCTATGAACGACTTGGATATCCAACGAATCGTGGAAGATTTGAGAAATCATTTATAGAGTTCCTGGATAAGGATGGAGAAGTAGAGCGCTTCTTGAAGATTAATGAGAGTCAACACTCTTTTGTTGTTATATATTATATGAGGCAAGATGGTTTGATGGCGACTTATCATCCAGATTTTATTGTTGCGACAGAGAAAAAAATATATCTGATTGAAACCAAGGGAAATGACAAAATCTTAGATAAGAATGTGCGTCAGAAACAGACGGCTGCAGTAGAGTGGGTAAAAAAAATAAACGAGTTGAAATCGGAAGAAAGAATGAACCGTGAATGGGAATATGTTCTTATTAGCGAAGATAATTTCTATGGGTTTGCAGCAAGTGGCGCTACTACAACAGATATCTGTGACAGATGTAAAGTATCTTTATCTGCGGCAATGGGACAACTATTTGTGTAATTCGTTCTACCATTGAGGTTCCGGCAGATGTCTTTAGCCATGGTGCTGAGAAAGACGCATTCAAGAATCATCAGGGGACAAGTCTTCTGATACGCTGAATTAAAGAGTCAATATCTGAGATACGTTCTCTACGGAAAACCACAGAATAAATAAGAAGAATGACTTCGATTGAAGTCATTCTTCTTTATTGAAGGGTGAAACTCGTCCTTCGATATTTAAAACTATTTGAAGCGGGTTAGTTTGCTAGTGATTTTCCAGTTTCCGTCTATTTTCTTAAGGTTTACAGGGACAGACTGTCCGAAACCGTAAACAGTGAAGTAAACTTCCACTTCTGCCTCGTCGCCATTCACTTCTTCTGTGATTGTCTTTATCTCACCCTCTTTATAAAGTTCTGATGTGCCCGTATGTCTTTCAAGTACTCTGCTATACTCGTTTACGGCACTTTCGTAATATGCCTCGTCTACGTCAAGATAACGAACTGCTTCTTCAACATTGCCACTTTTCATGTTACTGAAAAAGCCTTTTACTACTTCTGAGGGAGTGTCGCCACTGCACGAGGTTAGTGCAAATGCCATCAGCAGCACCGCTGCTAAGGTTGAAAACATGTTTTTCTTCATAATTAAATCATGTGATTTAAAGGTTAATATTAATGATGTTTACTTTACAACGGTACCTTTGGTCTTTGTATAGCCGACTATGCCGTTAGGGTTGTAGATATATAGTGTGGTTCCATGTTCGAGAAATACAAAGTTGTCTTCAGCGTCAGATCGCATACTACATGACTCGGGGCTTATTTTTTGATATACATACTGATTTATGCCTGTTTGAATTTCGCTTCCAAGATTTTGTGGTGTGTCAAATGCATCTGCTCGCCAATACTGATTGTTGTAGGGTTTAGAGGAAAGCAATAAATCAGCATTTGTCAGCATGTTTCCCTTTGAGTCGATGGCAAATTTTGAGAAATTGCTATCTTGTGTGGGCGGAATCTTTGCAAACTCCTCCCATTCGGGGTTGGGAGAGGTGGTGTTGATGCGATAGATACGACGTCCGGCTGCACGGTATATGTAATCACCTTTTTTGACGACTCTGCCAGGAGTCACATTGTTTTCAGCCACATAGCTTTGAGTGCCCAAATCATAGAAGGTCCATTTGCCTTCGGGAGTGATGCGCTTTATACCATAGTGGGTGTACATGTTGTTCCCGGAGTATTGTTGCTGGGGTTGATCTGTCCACAAACAACCATCGTCTGAGATGAATACGGTAGTATTATACAAATCTCCAGTGCCTCCCAGTTCATCGTAGGGAAACGATACAAGAAGTTTGCCTTGATTCAAATCCCATAGGTCGTATGCTACTTTTCCATCCAAACGCTTGTTTGAACGGACTAAGGCATGATTTGTTGTTGTAACGCAAAGGTCGACTACGTTCGTCATGGAAGGTGATGACTGCACGGATTTATTGTCATAGATGTATCCACCGTCCTGATTCTCTAATGTAAAGAAAATCGTGTTTCCTACTTTGTGTGCTTTCTTGATACGAGGGCGTCTGCCTTCATAGATTCCTGCTATTCCTGGAATGATGGTTTGCTTCTCGCCGGTTTTACAGTCTATGGCTATCACGGCATTGTTTTCACCTTTCTCAACATAAAGGATGCAGTCATCATCAATAAAGACCGAAGAAGCGTTCAATTTGTCATAAATAACACATTTTGCAACAGTCGCCTGTTTAGTTGCAGATGGACGTGATGTGGTGCTTTTTCTGCGAACCTGAGCGGTAGCGGTAGTGCTCATAACTAATAATGCACAAATTGCTACAATGCTGAATAATTCTTTTTTCATGATTGAATGGATTTATTATAATGAGTTACATATCATATTGCAAATGTATATAAAATATATAACATATACTCCACGGAAATCAACTATTTTATTCTTAAAGAAAAAAAAACACTGAAAACCACAGAATAAATAAAAAGAATGACTTCGCATGAAGTCATTCTTTGTTTGAGGGTGGAGGGTGGGACTCGAACCCACGACATTCAGAACCACAATCTGACGCTCTAACCAACTGAACTACATCCACCATGTAGGGTCATTTTCCATTGACCATTTACCATTGACATTAAGGTGTCGTTTGTAAATCGGGTGCAAAGTTAGTAATTAATTGATAATTGACAATTGATAATTGACAATCTTCATCAGGGAGCAGATGGTCATCGGACCAACACCACCGGGAACGGGAGTGATGAAGGAGCACTTTTCAGCTACCTCGTCGAACTTGACGTCGCCGTTGAGACGGAAACCGGACTTACGGGTAGAGTCGGGTACTCGTGTGGTACCTACGTCAATGATGACAGCTCCAGGTTTGACCATGTCGGCTGTGACGAAGTTGGGAACACCCATCGCTGCGATGATAATATCTGCCTGACGGCATTCTTCCTTGATGTTCTGCGAGTGGCTGTGGAGTACTGTTCTGTGGAGTACTGTTACGGTACAGTCGCCTGGTTTGCGTTTCTGCATCATGAGCTGTGCCATCGGCTTGCCTACGATATTGCTGCGTCCGAGGATGACGCATTTCTTACCGCAAGTATCGATGTTGTAACGTGCCAGAAGGTCGGTGATACCGAGTGGTGTGGCAGAGATATAGCAGGGGAGTCCGATGGACATACGACCTACGTTGATGGGGTGGAAACCATCGACATCTTTGCGATAGTCAATAGCCATCGTCACTTTCTGTTCGCTGATATGCTTGGGCAGAGGAAGCTGAACGATGAAACCGTCTACATCTGGGTCGTTGTTCAGTTTGTCAACCTGCTGGAGCAGGAACTCTTCTGTGATGTCATCTTCGAAACGGAGAAGGGTGGAGGTGAATCCGCACTCTTCACATGCGAGTACTTTATTCTTTACGTAGGTCTCGCTGCCACCGTCGTGTCCGACTAGGATGGCAGCAAGGTGAGGACGTTTGCCTCCGTTCTTTACTATCTGTTCTACTTCTGCTGCAATTTCTTTCTTTATATTGGCTGCAGTTGCTTTTCCGTCGATAAGTGTCATAGATATTTACAATTTAGAGTTTTGGCATTCCCGGCATTCCTTTGAGGCGTGCCATCTGCTGCATGGCTCCTGCCATACGGTTGCCTGTCATCATGTGCATCATCTTACGCATCTGGTCGAATTGTTTTGTGATGCGATTTATCTCGTCTATTTTTACTCCAGAACCCTTTGAGATTCGCTGTTTGCGTGACATGTTGATACACTCTGGGTGGGTGCGCTCGTAGGGTGTCATGGAGTTAATCATTGCTTCTACGGCTTTGAAGGCATTGTCGTCAATGTCGATGTCTTTCATCGCTTTACCCACGCCTGGTATCATGCTGGCGAGGTCTTTGATGTTACCCATCTTCTTGAGTTGCTGAATCTGTCCGTAGAAATCGGTATAGTCGTATTTGTTCTTGGCTATTTTCTTCTGGAGACGCTTGGCTTCCTCTTCGTCGAACTGCTGTTGGGCACGTTCCACGAAGCTGACGATGTCGCCCATGCCGAGGATGCGGTCTGCCATTCGTTCGGGGTGGAAGGGGTCGAGTGCTTCCATCTTCTCACCTGTACCGACGAACTTGATTGGTTTGTCAACTACGGTACGTATGGAGAGGGCTGCACCGCCTCGTGTGTCGCCATCGAGCTTGGTAAGGATTACTCCGTCGATTTCAAGGCGCTCGTTGAACACTTTAGCTGTCGTTACGGCTTCCTGACCAATCATGGCATCAACAACAAGGAGTGTTTCCTGTGGATTGATAGCGTCTTTAATCTGACGAATCTGTACCATGAGTTCTTCGTCTATGGACTGACGTCCGGCTGTATCGACGATGACTACATCACAGTTGTTTGCTTTGGCGTGCTTAATGGCATTTTCTGCAACCTTTACAGGGTCGGTAGCTCCTTCTTCAAGATAGCAAGGTACACCAACCTGCTCGGCAAGTACACGAAGCTGTTCCATAGCTGCAGGACGGAAAGTATCGCAGGCTGCGAGGAGTGGACGCTTGTGTTTCTGGTTCTTGAGGTAGAGTGCGAGTTTTCCCGACATAGTGGTCTTTCCTGCACCGTTCAGACCTGCCATGAGTATGATAGCCGGGTGACCCGATATATTGAGCTCTTCGTTTTGTCCACCCATGAGCTGAGTCAGTTCGTCGTGGACTATCTTGACCATGAGCTGACTGGGTTTGACGGCTGTGAGTACGTTCTGTCCCAGGGCTTTCTGCTTTACTGTGTCGGTGAAGGTCTTGGCTACCTTGTAGTTGACGTCGGCTTCGAGCAGTGCCTTACGCACGTCTTTCAGGGTCTCGGCAACGTTGATTTCGGTGATTTTGCCTTCACCCTTCAATATCTTGAATGAGCGTTCGAGACGTTCTGATAAGTTTTCAAACATATTGTATTATTTCTTTAATCCTTTGTAAATGATGTAGGCAAGGAATGCAGCTACGATGAGTATGGCTGCGATACCGATGATATGGCTGTAGTGTGATACTACGGCTACGAGTTCGTCTTTCGCCATAACGGTGTGGAAGGCATAGCCGATACCTGTCAGGATAGTGTTCCAAATGGCTGCTCCGATGCATGTGCAGAGAGTGAACGTGCCAAGGTTCATGCGTGCCAGTCCGGCTGGGATGGAAATGAGTTGTCGGATGGCAGGAATCATACGTCCTATAAGTGTGGAGATGACCCCACGACGGTCGAAGTAGAGTTCTGCCTGACGCACTTTGTCGGCATCGATGAGACACATGTGTCCGAAACGCGAATTGGCAAAGGCGTATATGACGGCACGCCCCAGGGTGAGCGACAGCAAGTAGTTGACCATTGCTCCGATGAGAGCACCGAAGGTCCCTGCAAGTATAATCATCGGGTAGGTCATCTCACCCGTCTCAGCAGCCATATATGCAGCCGGAATCATCACCACTTCGGAAGGGAAGGGGATGAAGCTCGACTCGATGGCCATGAAGAGCACAATCCATCCGTAGTTGAGGTTGTCGAGTGCTCCGTTAGTAAGATTCAGTATCAGTTCTTCCATAATTCGCTGCAAATGTAAGGAAAAAAACGGAAAAATCTGCAATTATTGATGCTAAACTTCCGAAACCTATATATATAAATAATGTGTAGCTGTGTTCTGAAACAAAAATCGAAGGATTTGTTTTGTAATTCGCTCAATTAGTCGTACCTTCGCGAACGATTTGAAAACATGGACAAGTCCTGTACGGTCAGCTCCCTGTCAATCCTCCAGGGCTTGACCGCAGCAAAGGCAGCAGGTTGTAGCGACGCGATGCAGTAAGCTTGTCCACCCGCCTCTTTAGCTCAGTTGGCCAGAGCACGTGATTTGTAATCTCGGGGTCGTTGGTTCGAATCCGACAAGAGGCTCAAACAAATATTCCGATTTCCAACGAAAGTTTACTTTCAAATGGGAATCGGAATATTTGCTTGATAGCCTGCCGCCGGCAGGCTTTTCGGATATTCAATCCGACAAGACTCTTGTCAAAGAGAGGCTCAATACTCGGATATCCAATCCGACAGAGGCTCTTTTCGGAGGAAAATTAATCCGTATAGAAATCGATATTCTCCTTGGTGAGAAGTTCGATAGACACGTAGTGGTCGCGCTTCTGCTTAATGTGGAGCACACATGCGTTGAACATCGAACGGAAACAGTTGAGTCCTTGATCGTGTGGGTGCTGAGCTATGAGGAAGTCCACTTTTTCTTCCTTAATACATTTTACGTTTGCGTCCACAGCGTCATATCCAAGAAGTGTTACGTGTTTGTGTGAAGGCATTTCGCTTGCGAGGAAATTACCTACGAGATGTATTGAAGAGTTGAAAGAGAGTCCGTAAACGACGTCAGGATTCTGTGTAAAGAATGTCTTGAGTATTTTCTTCATGCCCGGTTTGTCGTAGGCATAGAGGTTGACATCGAGAATCTTACATTTCGGACAGTTTTCTTTCATGTAATTTCGGAAACCTACTTCTCGGTTCATCTGCTGACGGCTGGCTACACGTCCTTCGCCCATGACACGGAAGATGACTATCTCGTTGGCGTCACCTTTGGTTGCCATCTGCATGATTCGCCCAGAGAATTCGCCACTCTTCAGGGAGTCTTGTCCGTAGAAGGTTACAGGGTTGAACTCCGACCAGTTGGAGTCGAGCAGGGCATAGGGTAGGGAGTTTTCTTCGAGACGGTCAACAAAGCCCTTCATTATGTTGAAGTTGAAGATAGGACCGATGATGACTGCATCTGGCTGCGATTCGATAAGGTTATCGCATTCAGCTTTGAACGATTCGTCGTTAAAGGGGTCGTACTGGAATATCTTAAAGGAAATCTTGAAGTCGTTGAAGTATTTCACACCTTCGACAAGTCCTTTTTCTACTCGAGCCCAATAGCTGTCGGCTTCGTGCATGGGCAGGATGGCTGCGAACTTGTGTGTCTTGTTGCTGGCAAGAGCCGAAGCGTAATGGTTAGGCACGTAGTTTATCTCGTCGAGTACCTTCTGTACCTTTTCCAATGCACGTTTCGAAACATTGGTTCGTCCGTGCAGCACACGGTCAACGGTACCTACTGATACTCCCGACATCTCAGCAATGTCCTTGATTCGAATCTTTGACTGGATTTCCATAACCTTTTTTATTACCCTTTTAAATAATACCTTACGATTTGATTCCCTTAGACTATCTTTTTGTTTGTGCTCCCACACAGAGAAGGCGGAAAAGCGTGCAAAGGTACTCATTATATTATAAATGTGAAACTGAAAATGAAAAAATCTTTTAATTTTGTGCATTTTTGTAAAAAAGTACATTTTTGATAGTGTCCCTTCGACAGAATTTTGTTAATTTTGCCCGGTTAATGTGCAGTGTAGAGTCTACCTGCCGTTAAGTGCTTGATTATGTAGGCATAACAATAAACATATAAGTATTAACACTATTAACTTTATCAAAATCATCTAACATGGCTAAAATTGTTACAATGGGCGAGATAATGCTTCGCCTTTCTCCCAACGGAAATGATCGTTTTATTCAGGCAGAAAGTTTCCGTGTAATTCCTGGCGGTGGCGAGGCTAACGTTGCTATCAGCTGTGCAAACTACGGACACGATTGTATTTTCGTAACTAAACTTCCAAAGCATGAGATTGGTCAGATTGCAGTCAATGCAATGCGCCGTTACGGTGTGAACACCGACTTCATCGCTCGTGGTGGTGACCGTGTAGGTCTCTACTATGCAGAGACTGGTGCAAGCATGCGTCCGTCTAAGGTTATCTACGACCGTGCTCACTCTGCTATCGCTGAGGCAAAACCGGAGGATTTCGATTTCGATGCAATCTTCGAAGGTGCTGACTGGTTCCACTGGAGTGGTATCACTCCTGCTATCTCTGATGCAAGTGCCGAGTGTCTGCGTCAGGCTTGTATCTGTGCAAAGAAGCATGGTGTGAAGGTGAGTGTCGACCTCAACTTCCGCAAGAAACTCTGGACCAGCGAAAAGGCTATCAGCGTGATGCGTCCTCTGATGCAGTATGTAGATGTATGTATAGGTAACGAAGAGGATGCTGAACTTTGTCTTGGTTTCAAGCCAGATGCTGACGTTGAAGGCGGTGAGACAAACGCAGAGGGTTATGAGGGTATCTTCAAGCAGATGAAAGAGGAGTTCGGATTCGAATACGTCGTATCTACTCTGCGCGAATCTTTCTCGGCAACTCACAACGGTTGGAAGGCACTCATCTACAACGGTAAGGAGTTCTACCAGTCGAAGCGTTACGACATCAATCCTATCATCGACCGTATCGGTGGTGGCGACTCATTCTCAGGTGGTCTGATTCATGGTCTGCTCACAAAGGCTACTCAGGGCGAGGCTCTCGAGTTTGCTGTAGCAGCAAGTGCATTGAAGCACACTATTAATGGTGATTTCAACCTCGTGTCTGTTGATGAGGTAGAGGCTCTTGCAGGTGGTGCTGCAAATGGTCGCGTTCAGAGATAAATTGTCAATTATCAATTATCAACTCTCAATTAGAAAAGATGGCAAAATTCGATAAAGTAGCCGTACTTGAAAAAATCGGCTCAACGGGTATGGTTCCCGTATTCTATCACAGCGATGCTGAAGTAGCAAAGAAAGTAATCAAGGCTTGCTACGATGGTGGCGTTCGTGCTTTCGAGTTTACAAACCGTGGCGACTTCGCTCAGGAAGTATTTGCTGAGTGTGTGAAGTATGCTGCTAAGGAATGTCCCGAACTGGCTCTCGGTATCGGCTCTGTTGTAGATGCTCCTACAGCAGCTATGTACCTGCAGCTCGGAGCATGCTTCGTCGTTGGTCCGCTGTTCAATCCCGAGATTGCTCCGGTGTGCAACCGTCGTCTCGTTCCTTACTGCCCGGGGTGTGGTAGCGTAAGCGAGATTGGCAAGGCACAGGAACTGGGTTGCGACCTCACAAAGCTCTTCCCTGGTGACGTCTATGGTCCGAACATGGTTAAGGGTCTGATGGCTCCGATGCCTTGGTCGAAGATTATGGTTACCGGTGGTGTAGCTCCCGAGGCAGAGAACCTCAAGTCTTGGTTCAAGGCTGGTGTTTTCTGTGTCGGCATGGGTTCGAAACTCTTCCCGTCTGACAAGGTAAAAGCTGGCGACTGGCAGTATATCACCGATAAGTGTCGCGAAGCCCTCGGTTACGTCCAGGAAGCAAGAAAAAAATAAACATATTAACTAATAGGTAAATAGTAAATTGCATTATGGCAAGTATTTCAGCATTGCAGGCTGCACGTTCACAGTATCAGCCAAAACTGCCAAAGACACTCCAGGGTCCTGTTGTGGCAGTAGAAGGAAAAGCAACACAATCAGTAGGTAACCAGGCAGAAATCAAGGAACTCTTCCCTAACACATACGGTATGCCTGTTATCACATTCGAAGCCGGCGCACAGCCAAAGCTCGAACCGTTCAACGTAGGTATCATCCTCTCAGGAGGTCAGGCTCCTGGTGGTCACAACGTCATCTCCGGACTCTTCGACGGTGTCAAGTCACTCAACCCGCAGAACAAACTCTACGGTTTCATCCTCGGTCCTGGCGGTCTCGTTGATCACAAGTACATGGAAATCACTCCTGAACTCATGGACCAGTACCGCAACACAGGTGGTTTCGACATCATCGGTTCGGGTCGTACTAAGCTCGAAGAGGTTGACCAGTTTGAGAAAGGTATTCAGATTCTTCGTGAACTGGGCATCAAGGCTCTTGTCATCATCGGTGGTGACGACTCCAACACTAACGCATGTGTCCTCGCTGAGTACTATGCAGCTAAGAAGTACGGAGTTCAGGTAATCGGTTGTCCTAAGACTATCGACGGTGACCTGAAGAACGAGCAGATTGAGACTTCGTTCGGTTTCGATACAGCTTGTAAGACTTACTCAGAGCTTATCGGTAACATCCAGCGCGACTGTAACTCTGCTCGTAAATACTGGCACTTCATCAAACTCATGGGACGTAGTGCAAGTCACATCGCCCTTGAGTGTGCTCTCCAGTGTCAGCCTAACATCTGTCTTGTAAGTGAGGAAGTAGAGGCAAAGGAAATGAGTCTCGACGACGTCGTTACTTATATCGCTCAGGCAGTTGCCAACCGTGCTGCTGACGGTAACAACTTCGGTACAGTCCTCATCCCAGAGGGTATCATCGAGTTCATCCCTGCTATCAAGAAGCTCATCGCACAGCTCAACGACATCCTTGCTACTCCTGAGGCACAGAACCTCGGACGCAGCGAACAGATCGACTTCGTGAAGGCACACCTCACAAAGGATAATCTCGCTGTATTCAACTCTCTGCCTACAAGCGTAGCTCGTCAGCTTGCCCTCGATCGCGACCCGCACGGAAACGTACAGGTGAGCCTTATCGAGACTGAGAAACTTCTCTCTACTATGGTTGCTGCTAAGCTCGATCAGTGGAAGAAGGAAGGCAAGTACGTAGGTAAGTTCGGCACTCAGCACCACTTCTTCGGATATGAAGGTCGTTGTGCAGCTCCGTCAAACTACGATGCTGACTACTGCTACTCACTCGGTTACAATGCTAGCCGTCTGATTGCTAATGGCAAGACCGGTTACATGTCAGTCATTAAGAACACAACCAAGCCTGCCGCTGAATGGATTGCAGGTGGTGTGCCTATCACAATGATGATGAACCTCGAAAAGCGTAACGGTAAGATGAAGCCTGTAATCCGCAAGGCTCTCGTCGAACTCGACGGTGCTCCGTTCAAGTACTTCGCTTCTAAGCGTGACGAATGGGCAAGACAGACAGCTTACGTATATCCTGGACCAATCCAGTATTGGGGACCATCAGAGGTTTGCGACCAGACTACAAAGACTCTGCAGCTTGAACAAGCCTAAGCGTCAGATATCAAACAGTAAGAAAAAGTCGAAACGCAGCAAGTTCCTTTCTTCTGCGTTTCGGCGCTTTTCTTCCTATCTCTTTTGGGGACTGCTTACCACCATTGTGGCAGTCTTCCTCATTTTCATTGTCCGCACCGTCATCATCCCACGTTTCCCTGCCTGGAAAGCCCGCCACACAGCGGTCGAATTTCCCGACGGCACGGTTCGTGGCATCGACATCAGCCACTATCAGGACGATATCGATTGGAAACGTCTGCGACATGCCCGTCTCAACGGTGCTCCCCTCAGTTTCATTTATGTCAAGGCTACCGAGGGTACCGACATCATCGACGAGAACTTCAACCAAAACTTCTACCAAGCCAAGAAGAACGACATACTGCGCGGAGCCTACCACTTCTACAGTCCGAAGAGTCCGGCTGCAGCCCAGGCTAAGTTCTTCTGCAAGATAGTGCAACTCGAAGAGGGCGACCTTCCACCCGTACTGGATGTCGAAAGGGTCGGCGACCTGAACGAAGAACAGTTGCGACGTGAAATCAAGACATGGATGACCATCGTCGAGCGCCATTACGGAGTCAAGCCCGTACTCTATGCATCCTATAAGTTCCGTCAGCGCTACATGCAGACACTCGACTTCGATGCGCACCCATACTGGATAGCTCATTATTATGTCGATACCTTGGCATACAAGGGCAAATGGCACTTCTGGCAACACACCGATGCCGGTAGGGTAGATGGCATCAAAGGATTTGTAGATATCAATGTCTTCAACGGCACATACGACGACCTTCTTAGTCTGACAATCAAAGGCGAAGATGAATTATAAAATTGTAGATTTCACCATCAGTCCGCTCACCGAAGACGCACAGGACATCCTCATGGCTATGCTGAGTGATGTAGGGTTCGATTCGTTCCAGCCTACCGAGACCGGACTGCTTGCATACATCCTCTCGTCCAGAGTTCTCTGAAGATGCCATCCGGCAGACCATCGCCGACTTCTTACTTTCCGACGTCGCCTTCACCTATACCGTTTCCGATATGGAAAACCGCGACTGGAACGAAGAATGGGAACAGAACAGTTTCGACCCTATCCTCGAGCGCGAGTTCGGCATCCGTCTCCATCCCCACGGAGCTTTCGGCAGCGGCAGTCATCCTACTACCTACCAACTCGTCGACTATATCTGCCGTCACGACTTCTCGGGACAGACAGTTCTCGACATGGGTTGCGGTACGGGTGTGCTGGGTATTGCCATGGCTATGCATGGAGCCGTTAAGGTTACTGCCATCGACATTGATGAGATGAGTGTCGCTAACACAAAAGAAAACTTCCAGCTAAACAACCTCATTGGTTTCGAAGCCATACATGGCGATGCCACAGCCATTGAAGGCGAATACCATACTATCGTGGCAAACATCCACAAGAACATCATCATACGTGACCTTCCCGTCTATGTTTCCCATCTCAAGGCAGGTGGCACTTTCATAGCCTCGGGATTCTTCACATCCGATGCCGACGACATCATCCGTGCTGCCTCGCAGCAGAACCTCCGACCTGCTGAGCAGTTCTCACACGAGGATTGGGTTATAATAATTTTTAAAAAGGCGCCAGTTTTATCGACATAACGACTTATCGACACGTCGACACGTCGAAAGGCGCCTCTAAAACTTTATATTTATGAAAACTTTTTTACTTCCTATATTAATGCTGTTCGCCGTTACTGTTCAAGCGCAGCAATTGGCATTCCCCGGTGCCGAAGGCTATGGTGCCTACGCAACTGGTGGTCGTGGCTGTCAGGTAGTACACGTTACCAATCTGAATGCCTCCGGTACAGGTTCCCTGGCTGATGCCGTAAGTCAGTCGAACCGTTTCGTGGTTTTCGATGTCGGTGGTGTAATCGACATCACAGGCAGTAGCATTACCATTGCCAGCAACATCACCATTGCCGGACAGACAGCTCCGGGCGAGGGTATCACCATCTATGGCGGACGCGTCATCGCTTCCAAAGCCAAGAACGTCATCATGCGTTATATCCGTATGCGTGGTGGCAAGAGTGTGAACAGCAGCAAGTGTACTCTGACACTCGACAACTGCGAGAATTTCATCATGGACCATTGCTCCGTCTCGTGGGGACCATGGGATAACGTACATATCAAGGATGCCAACAACATCACATGGCAGTACTGCATCAACTCCGAAGGTATCGAACCGCAGCGTTTCGGTTCCATCACCGACGGTACTCGCAACTGGACCATCCACCACTGTCTGTGGGCAGACAACAAGAGCCGTAATCCGAAGATGAAGTGCTACCTCCAATATTATAATAATGTGGTTTACAACTACTCCATGGGTATTGTCGGTGGACACTCCGCAGCCGACAACTATCAGGATGTCATCAACAACTACTTCATCGCTGGTCCCGAAGGTTCGTACAAGTACTTCGACGACTGGACAGAGACCGACCACCTCTACAGTACAGGCAACTACTACGATGGCAACTGTGACGGAGTACTCAATGGTACACTCATCACCGATTACAATAGTGCCACACCTGTATATCAGCCCAACTTCAACACTACTCATCCAATGAATGTCGAGTCCGCAGCAAATGCATATCAGACTATTGTCGATCAGGTTGGTGCTTCACGAGTACGCGACTCGCACGACAAGCGCATCATCGAACAACTGACCTCTCTCGGTACGAAGGGTAGCTTCATTGCAAACGAAGATGACCTCGGCGGCATCGGTACAGTTGCCAACGGACCTCATCCTACCGACACCGATAATGACGGTATGCCTGACGACTGGGAAACGGAGAACGGACTGAATCCCAATTCCGACGACTCCAAACTCTACACGCTCGGCGGTGGCTATACCAACATCGAACATTACGTCAACAGTCTTGCACAGGTAGTTCCAGAGCCTACTGCACTTGACCGTCTCGCTTCTGCAATTGCCGCAGCACATACGGTGGCAGACAACGCACAACCCGACGTCACACTCGGTTATCCGTCCGATGCCATCAGTACCCTGAATAATGCCATTGATGTTGCACAGGCATTCTACGATAAATCAAACCCAAAGACAGATCCGAAAAGAGTTGAAAAACGTATTACTGCACTTCAGGAAGCAGTAGATCAATTTAAAAATACACAAATCAACACCTTTGCAGGTTTCTCTACCGAGATGGCATACAGCATCTACAGTTATGGAACCCACCCTGGAGCACGCGATGCCGATGCCACCACATCCATCCAACGACGCTATCTCTACTCAACGAAATCCAATGGTACGAACGACAACCTCGTCTATCGCGTAGGACTCTCCGACAACAACATCAACAGCGGACAGACTGATGCTTATCGCACCGACCCGCATGCACTCTGGGCATTCGAAAGCGTTGACGACGGATATGTCACAGCACGTAACCTTGCCGACGGACAGTACCTTCAGATCGAGACTACACTCTCCCTCGAACCTGTTAGCATCCATCCTACCTTTGCCAAGATGGACAACGGCAAGATGGCATTCTTCATGGATGCTACCGAAGCAGCCAACCGTCTCTTCAACGTGGGTACCCTCGACTCCGACGGTAAAGGCGGACCACTCGAGTTCTTCTCCATCCATGCCGACCGCACCCGTCTGCGCTGGGTAATGGAAATTTCCGACGTAAATATCGCAGAATACACATCCGTACCGTCAGTTTCAGATGCAACCGCTACCTCCATCAGCTTCTTTACCCCACAAGGTATCGAACTGCAAGAAAAACCAGCACAAGGAGTCTATATCGAACGCATCACCAATTCCGACGGCACCATCACCGTCCGCAAGGTGATGAACCGATAAGATACGCGTACATTTATAATAATAGGATGCAGCTACAATGGTTGCATCCTTTTTTGTGTATATATCCGTATTACCACGTCTCTGCCGAGGTTCAACGCGGCGCTGAACATCTCATGACGTCGCGCCCGCGTGCTCCGGAAGAGGCAGGCTCATGCTCCGAACGCGGCAGACGCGTGCTTCTACGCTGCGCTGAACTCCAACGTTTGAAGCGCTGAACAGACGCGAGAGAGGCAGAGGAGGGGAAGGATGGTTCAAGGTTAAGGGTTCATGGTTCATGGTCGAACCTGTTCAAAATTATAAAATTTCTCAATCGCATTTCAAGGACAGTGAAGGGACGTCAAAATTTCAAGCGCTTGGAAATAAACTTCTAAGCGCTTAGAAATAAAATTCCAAGCGCTTAGAATTTCAGAACGGCAGGCGAGTGCGT
>CACYGK010000061.1 GCA_902774005.1 uncultured Bacteroidales bacterium
GTTGCTCCTGGTCCAACAATGCAGGGTACCGACGTTCTCTTCCCACAAATCGGTGAGATTATCGGAGGTTCCGTTCGTGAAGCAGACTACGACAAACTGATGGGCGAAATCAATCGTCGTCAGATGGATAAGACCCACCTCTGGTGGTATATCGACACCCGTAAATTCGGTTCCTGTCCACATGCAGGTTTCGGACTCGGATTCGAACGTCTCATCCTCTTTGTCACAGGTATGCAGAACATTCGCGACGTCATTCCGTTCCCACGTACACCAAAATCAGCTGAATTCTAAACAACACATTATTATTCACAATAAAGGCTCCGAAGGGTTTTCTTCAGAGCCTTTATTTTTTACTGACAAATGTATTCCGCTAGCATCTCGGCACAACGTTCACCATCGACGGCGGCAGAGACTATGCCACCTGCATAACCGGCTCCTTCGCCGCAGGGGAAGAGTCCGTGAAGACGGATGTGCTGCAGGGTTTCACCCTCACGGGGAATACGTACCGGAGCTGAGGTACGCGTCTCCACCCCGATGAGAATGGCATCGTTGGTGAGAAATCCATGAGCTGTCTTACCGAAATTCTTGAAACCTTGCTGAAGACGCGACGTGATGAACTGCGGCATCCAGAAGTGGATGGGAGTGCTGACGAGTCCGGGGGTATAGGATGATTTAGGAAGATCGTAACTTCCTTTGCCATTCACGAAGTGAGCCATACGTTGGGCAGGGGCTGTCTGACGCATTCCTCCCTGCAACCAGGCTGTGTATTCAAGACGCTCCTGAAATTCGAGCATGGCGAGTGGTCCTCCTTTCTGTTCAAGTCCAGGCACCGGTGGCAACTGAGCAAGTGAAGACTCCATAAGGTCATCGACATGGAGTTCAACCACCATACCTGAATTGCTCCAACGGTCCCGAAGCTGCCGGAACGACTGTTCCTCCAGGACACATACAGAAAGAATAGACACCACGTCCTTCAACCTGAGTGACGTATGAATACTCAGCAGCCGGCAGGTACTTTCCCCTACCCTCACGGCGATGGTACTGAATCTGATCGATGAGGTGCGACGGATGTTCCAGTCGTACTCCCACCGCTATATCCTTGGCTTCAATCTCGATTCCTCGCGCGTACATATATTTATATACGTCGCGTGCGCTATGTCCAGTAGCAAGTATGACAGCGGGAGCCTCGAAGGAGAGCAGATGTTTTTCGGTTTTCTCGTCATGAATAAGGGTTTCTTCTGCCTCTATTCCGCACACCTTGTCACCCTTCAGCAGGAAAGCCGTCATGCGGGTCTGGAAGTGCACTTCTCCACCACAGCGGATGATGGTGTTGCGCATGTTCTCGATGATGGAAGGCAGACGGTCGGTACCGAGATGCGGATGTGCATCGCTGAGAATTGAAAGCGATGCCCCATGCTGACAGAATACATTGAGAATCTTCTCCACATTACCACGTTTCTTGCTGCGGGTATAGAGTTTTCCGTCGGAGAAAGCACCAGCCCCACCCTCGCCGAACGAATAGTTCGATTCCGGGTCAACCACATGCGAACGACTGATCTGTGCTATATCCTTACGACGTTCATGCACATTCTTTCCACGTTCGATGACGATGGGACGGATGCCAAGTTCGATAAGCCGCAGGGCAGCAAACAGTCCACCGGGACCCGCTCCCACAACAATGGCACTTGGTTTGTCCTCCACACTCTTATATTCAATATGCGGAAAAGCATCGGTTGCGGGTTGTTCACCTATGAAAACCTGCACCTTCAGATTTACGAAAATAGTACGCTGACGGGCATCGATACTGCGTTTCAGTATGCGCAGAGCACACACATCTTTCGGGTTAATTCCATGCTCATCCGAGAGATATTTACAGATAGTTTGTTCGCTTGCTGCCTGTTCGGGCAGAATGCGCAATTGCAATTCCTTTACCATTCTTTGAAATTTATTTGCAAAGATTGTAAGTTTTTTTGATAAAACCATTATCTTTGCCGTCAAAATAGCAATCTATGGAAAACTATATCGTTTCAGCACGCAAATATCGTCCTATGACGTTCGACAGCGTGGTAGGTCAGACAGCTCTGACCACAACCCTGAAGAATGCCATCAAGAACGATAAACTGGCACATGCCTACCTGTTTTGCGGTCCACGTGGAGTGGGCAAGACAACATGTGCACGAATCTTTGCAAAGACCATCAACTGCATGTCGCCCCGTCCCGACGGTGAGGCATGCAACGAGTGCGAATCGTGCAAGGCATTCAACGAACAGCGTTCGTTCAACATCCACGAACTCGACGCAGCGTCAAACAACTCAGTCGATGACATTCGTCAACTCATCGAACAGGTACGCATACCGCCACAGATAGGAAAATACAAGGTGTTCATCATCGACGAGGTTCACATGCTGTCGAACCAGGCATTCAATGCATTCCTGAAGACACTCGAGGAACCTCCACATCATGCCATCTTCATTCTCGCAACAACCGAGAAACACAAACTGCTGGCTACCATCCTGAGTCGCTGTCAGATTTACGACTTCAACCGGATGACGGTTCAGGACATCGTGTCGCACCTCGAAAACGTAGCGTCAAAGGAAGGTATCACATACGAACCCAAGGCACTCAACGTAATAGCACAGAAGGCTGACGGCGGCATGCGTGATGCACTCTCCATCTTCGATCAGGTGAGCAGTTTCTGTCAAGGTAACATAACCTATCAGCAGACTATCGAGAACCTGAACGTGCTTGACAGCGAATACTATTTCCGTCTGACCGACTACTTCCTCGCCTGTGGCAACGGTGACCCCAAAGCACAGAAAGTGGATAAGAAGGTCGTAACAGAAAACATCACTAACTGTCTGCTCACGCTGAACGAGATACTGAACAAAGGATTCGACGGACAGCACTTCATCAACGGATTGGCAAGTCACATGCGCAACCTGCTCGTGAGTCAGGATTCCCAGACCGTCAAACTGATTGAATCGAACGACGACATAAGAGAACAGTACCGTCAGCAGGCACAGCGGTGCACACCACGACTGCTCTATAATGCCATGCGTCTGTGCAACGACTGCGACTTGCAGTACCGTCAGAGTCAGAACAAACGACTGCTGGTCGAACTGACCCTCATTGAGATAGCACAGGCAGCAGAAGGCGAAGACGTGCCAGGCTCGGGGCGTAGCCCTAAGAAGATACTGCACCCCATATTCACCGCTGTAGCTGCAAACGCAGTACAGCGTACAGTTGCATCCAAACCCGTTAGCAATATTGCAAAACCAGTTGCAACTCCTATAGCACCGACAACAAATACTCAGCGCAGCATAAACAAGAGCTTCTCAATCCGACGCACGACAAATGATTCGCCAAGTTCTGAAACCGGCATAAACCAGAAAGAACAGAACGAGCAGACTTCTGTCGTCAGACTCAAACGCGAACCTACCTCACTCATCATAGCGTGGAAAGAATTCATTGAACGTCTGACCCGGGACGAAGCAGCAATGGCACAACGAATGAAAGCCATCGAACCGCAGATGAAAGAGGGTGCCGAAGCATTCGAGGTGATAGCCAACAACAACATCGTTGCCGAGGAACTGAAAAGCATAGCACCGCGCATCGAACAGTACTTCAGTCAGCGCATCGAAGGCAATCCGCTGAAGATGAGTATCCGACTGAGAAAAGCTACTGACCGTAAACGCTCTTATACTCCGCAGGAATCATTCAACCGCATGTGCAAGGAAAACGTAGCACTCGTCCAACTGAAGGAACTCCTCGGACTTGAAGTGGTCTGAAAATTAAACCTTATAAAACCTTAAACAACTATGGCACAGAGATTTATACTGAACGAAGTATCATACTTCGGAGCTGGATCTCGCAATGAGCTTCCAGAAGTAATCAACCGCATGGGATTCAAGAAAGCCCTTGTCTGCAGCGACAAAGGACTCATCAAGGTGGGAACGACTAAAATGGTTACCGACGTACTCGACGGCATCAACTTCCCATACGAGATATATAGCGAAATACGTCCTAACCCTACTGTTACCAACGTACAGGAAGGTGTGGCAGCATTCAAGAAGAGCGGCGCCGACTGCATCATAGCCATCGGTGGCGGTTCGTCGATGGACACAGCAAAAGGTATCGGTATCGTATGCAACAACCCTGAATTTGCCGACGTCGTTTCGCTCGAAGGCGTTGCACCGACAAAGAAAAAGTCAGTTCCAATCATCGCCCTGCCAACTACAGCCGGTACAGGAGCCGAAGTAACAATCAACTACGTCATCATCGACGAGAAGCGTCAGGCAAAGATGGTATGTGTTGACCCTAACGACATCCCTGCCGTAGCCATCATCGACCCAGAACTCATGTACAGCCTGCCGAAGGGACTCACAGCAGCCACAGGTATGGACGCCCTCACACACGCCATCGAAGGTTACATCACCAAGGGTGCATGGGTAATGAGCGACATGTACGAACTGCAGGCCATCAAGATGATAGCCGAGAACCTGCCAATAGCTGTAGAACAACCTACTAACCCCGTAGGTCGTGAGGCAATGGCACTGGCACAGTACATCGCAGCACAAGCATTCTCGAACGTAGGTCTCGGTCTCGTTCACGGTATGGCACACCCGATGGGTTCACTCCACGACATCCCTCACGGAGTAGCCAACGCCATACTCCTGCCAACCATCATGGCATTCAACATGCCGAAATGTATCGAGAAGTTCGGCGTCATCGCACGCACCATGGGTGTTGATACCACAGGTATGAGCAAGGAACAGGCAGCACAGGCAGCCGTAGATGCAGTCCGCGCACTCTCTATTCGTGTCGGTATTCCACAACACCTCAGCGAACTCAACATTACTGAGAAAGACATTCCTGCACTCGCAGCACAGGCAATTGCCGACGTCTGCACACCGGGCAACCCACGCGACGTAACAGAAGCTGAGATTGTAGAGCTTTACAAGAGCATCCTCTAATTCCACACACTTGAAACACATTCTATTTATATTATTCATTCTCCTTTCCTCTGCCGCCCTTGCCCAGCATTGGACGGTAGAGGCGGAGGATGCTTCCAATTCCTCAATAAGTTGGAAAGGTAACGAGGCAGACATCGTCGCCTCGAAAGGATTAACCCTGTGGTTCGACGAAAAGATGACAGGCAACACCGTCATCGAGTACGAGGCACAGATAGTAAAAGACAAACGGTTCCGCGACCAGTCAGGTGCTCCGCGCATCTCTGACCTCAACTGCTTCTGGATGGCAGACCGCATGCTCGGACGTCAGGGAGCAAGTTTTCCCGACTACTACGCCCTTCAGATGTACTATGTCGGATATGGTGGCAACTGGAACACCACCACACGCTTCCGTCGCTACAAAGGTGACGACCGTGGCATCAGCAATCCGGCATTCCGTCCACTCATCCTACGCGAATACACCGACCCCGATCACCTGCTCAAGCCTAACCACTGGTACAAGATACGACTCGAACAGATTGACGGACGCGTGCGCTATTTCATTGATGGTGAATGCCTCGTCGACTTCGTCGACCCCGAACCACTCCACTCCGGTTACTTCGGTTTTCGCACCACCCAGAGTCATGCACGTCTGCGCAACTTCCACTACACCAGTCACAACCCCGACGACGACCCTGTCATACTGCGCTGGATAGGTGGAGCACGTTCAAAAGCAATCACACCCGTCACCTTCGGTGTACCGTTCTCCGACGGCGAAGTGGATAACGACGACTTCCTGCTCCTCACCGACAACGGCGACACCATAGCATACGACACATGGCGACTCGCCTCCTGGGCAAACGGCACCAGCAAATGGCAGGCATTTGCAGCCGTACTGCCTCTCAACACCGACTCCTGCTTCCTCTACAAAAACAGGAAATCGCCCAAAGTAGATACATCGAAACCCCTTGCAGAGCTGCCTCCCTTCTACCTCACACTCAACAACCAGCCCTGTCGGCTCCTCTCAGTCGATAAAGAACAGGAAGGCAGCATACGCACAACAATCAAATATACATACGACCACGCTATCCTGCGTGCGTACCATTACAGAGGTTCCAACCAGATAAAACTCGTACACACACTTCTGGTTGACTCTGCACTCAACCACGACGGACTCTCCGAACTCAGCATACGCCGAACAGTTCAAACGTAAAGTCGAAGAGCGCGAAGTCATGTACTCGCAACCACTCATCGCACGCCGTCCCATCAACACTCATGTCATGGACTCCGTCAGTCGTGACATGATAAACAAAATAGCAAAGTGGGACGACTTCCGACTCCTCCAACTCACATCCAACGGCTACACCATACGCAAACGCGCCACACACGAAAGTCCGTGGATTGGTACACGTGAGGGATTCCGCAACAACGGAATCGTAGCCGTAGGCGACGACGACGGATTCGTATCCTTTGCCCTGCGCGACTTCTGGCAGAGCTCACCCTCCTCGCTCACCGTCGAAGGCGTACGTGGCGACACAGCCACCGTCATACTCGGCATCTACGCCCCAGAGGCAGAGACCTTCAACTTCGCCCACTACGACACCGTCGCCCACACCCTCGAAGCAGCCTACGAAGACGTGCAGCCAGGCATGAGCACAGCATGGGGAATAGGTCGCACCACATCCATCACCGTCAGCATCGACGGCAGTATCGAACCCGATGCCCAACTCGTCTGCACACCCGAATACTTCCACCGCAAACGCGCCTTCGGCATCTGGAGTCTGCCCACCGTCGAAAACCCACGCGACAGCCTTATAGAATTCACCATCGACTCCCTGATGGAATTCTACAACGACGAGATACACCGCAACTACTGGTACGGATTCTTCAACTATGGCGACGTCATGCATACCTACGACAGCGACCACCGCGAATGGCGCTACGACGTGGGAGGCTACGCATGGGACAACACCGAACTCGGCACCCCAGCCATGTTCTGGTACCAGTTCCTGCGCACAGGCAACAAACTCGTCTATCGCATGGCAGAAGCCATGACACGCCACTGTAGCGAAATCGACACCTACCACTTCGGTCCCCATGCCGGACTCGGCTCACGCCACAACGTACTCCACTGGGGATGCGGAGCAAAAGAAGCACGTATCAGTCAGGCATGGTGGAACCGCTTCTACTACTACCTCACAGCCGACGACCGCATAGCCGACATCATGCGCGAAGTACAAGATGCCGACACACTGCTCTATACCCTCGACCCCATGCGACTCGCACAACCGCGCGAAGAATACCCATGCACCGCTCCTGCCCGTCTGCGCATAGGTCCCGACTGGCTTGCCTACGTCAGCAATTGGTTTACTGCATGGGAGAAAGACCCCGTCAACAACCGCTACTACTACGACAAGATAATCACCGGCATGAACTCCATCGCCGACTTCCGTCACGGATTCTTCCAGGGACCTAAGGCACTCGGCTACTACCCCGCCACAGGAGTCATCACCTGCGAGAGCGACAGCGACGTAGTTAACACCAACCACCTGCTCGCCATCATGGGAGGCTTCGAACTGCTCAACGAGATAGAAGGCAGCGTCAACCATCCACGTTTCTTTGCCAAATGGCTCGACCACAACCGCAACTACAAAACGTGGGCACACCGCGTCAGCCATAACAACTTCCTCATACCACGCCTCACAGCCTATGCCGCATGGCGACTGGGCGACAACCGACTCGGACAGGAAGCATGGGACGACCTCCTCAACCACGTGCCGCGACCCAACCTGCGACAACTCTTCTGGACCAACGACGCAGCCACATGGACCGTCGATGCCATCTTCCTCAAAGAAGTCCTAAAATAAGGTTTGAGATTTGAGATTTGAGGTTTGAGATTTAAACGGTAAACGGTAAACAGTAAACAGTAAACAAAAAAAGTGCTAAGCGATTGCCTAGCACTTTTTTTATGTTTATCGACTCAAATTATTTGAGAGAGTAAGCATATGGATCTTTTTCGTCGCCAGTTTCAACTGCGCTGATCTTGTCTTCACGAAGAAGCCATCCGAGACCAAGAAGGAAATCCTTCTCTGTAAGTTTAGTTGCTTTCTTGATTGACTTGAAAGTCTGAGCACCTTCAGCTGCTGAAAGAGTGTTCCAAAGGAGACCTGCAATGTTTCCTGCTTTTTCCTGTAACATAATCTAATACCTTTAAAAAGTTTATAAATATAGTTTTTCTTAAAAATACGCTTTTCCCATATTTTTCGATGCAAAGTTATCACATAAACTTTACATGGTAAAAACTTTTTCAAAAAAACATCAAAAAATTGTGTTTGCGCACACATTCAGCACGGAAACACCAATACATTATTCATTTTTGCTACATCCATATTGCAAAAACCAATAATAAAGTTAAGCGGTTAGCAGTTAGCGGTTAGCGAAAAAAGGTCTTTAACCCCTAACCCTTAACCTTTAACCATTATCATTTATCTTTGCACAAAACAACCATACATCATTATGAAACACATCCTCACCTCGGCACTTGCCCTCATCCTCTCCGCATCGTCCCTCACGGCACAGACCGTACAGAACGACGCCACCGCCCCACTCCACCTCATGCGTCCCGACTACCGTTACCACTACGGACTCGTCAGCCCATCCGACGTCAAAGCCACCATCGACCGCGTCAAAAACTACATCGTCAACAGCACCTATGCCGAACTCGACCCCGACGGACGCCAGCTGCGCCGAGGCGACTTCCGCCTCACCAGCTACGAATGGGGAGTCACCTACTCCGCCATGCTCCGTGCCGGACAACTTACAGGCGACAAAAGCTACACCGACTACGCCAACCGCTGCATGACCTTCCTTGCCTGCCAGGCACCCAAATTCCGCGCCCGTCTTGAAAAAGGAGAGAAAATAGACCCACTCATGCGCCAGGTCGTAGCCCCCGCCGCCCTCGACGATGCCGGAGCCATCTGCTGCGCCATGATAAAGAGCGGCAAGCCCGAACTGCGCGACCAAATCGAAACCTACTACAACTACATAGCCAACCGTCAATACCGTTACACCGACGGACAATTCGCCCGTATGCGCCCCGTAGCCAACACCGTATGGCTCGACGACATGTTCATGGGCATCCCCGCCCTCGCCCTTCATGGCGACATGCCCGAAGCCCTTCGCCAGTTCCGCCTCTTCCACGACAAAATGTGGGTACCGCAGCGCAACCTCTACCGCCACGGCTGGACACCCGGCACCTACCACCCCTCCTTCTTCTGGGGCAGAGCCAACGGCTGGGCACTCCTTACCGCCTGCGAACTCCTCGACGTGCAGAAAGACCCACAAATCATGCAATGGTTCCTGGAGCATCTCTCCGGCCTCCTACCCCTTCAGGACTACGACGGCTGCTGGCATCAGCTGCTTGACAACCCGCAGACCTACCTCGAAACCTCCTGCACCGCCATCTACTGCTACTGCCTCGCCCATGCCATCAACCAAGGCTGGATCGAGCCCGAACCCTACGTCGGCCAAACCCTCCTCGCATGGAACTACGTCAGCGCCCACGTCACAGAAAAAGGCCAGATTGAAGGCACCTGCGTCGGCACCGGACTAGCCTTCGACCCCGCCTTCTACGCCTACCGTCCTGTCAATAACTACGCTGCCCACGGCTATGGTCCTGTCATCTGGGCAGGAGCCGAAATCTATCAGATGCTTTCTACCCTCTGCCTCAAGACCAACGACTCCGCCGTCCACTACTACCCCGTAGATCCAAAGACAGACGAACCCCTCTTCTACGTAGGAGAATAAAAAACAGATGCAGAACCTTCCTTGAACAGTAATGATCTCAGCAATAGTCTTCGTCATTATTGTCAGTACATCATCAGCCTTCTTACATCTTACATCTTACTTCATTTGTCCTGTCCCTGATATCCCTTTGGGAATCTCGCGCTGTAGATCACGGCTCGACGGAGTCAAACTTTTCAGGAAGACTGTCAACGGATTCAGTAAAACGACTGTAAACCATATCAGGAAATAAACAAAAAACTGTCAACCGAAATTAGGAAAAGACAAAACTTTGAAAACCGCGCCGTCCCTCAACTAAATTACGAAGGAGTTTTTTGAGGATATACTTAAAAACTTGCTCCAGATATACATACTTTTGAGGAAAAATAAACAAGATTTATTTTGTACATCTCTCACTTAATCGTACCTTTGCAACGCAAAGTGCTCGGGGTGCTGAGGTCGGACGGACTGAAGCTGAGATTATACCCATGGAACCTGGGCGGGTAATGCCGCCAAGGAAGGACTGAAAGACGAAGATGATTCCCGCTGAAGGGAGATTGGTATAAGAAACCTCGAGCAATGAATAGTATTGCTTGAGGTATTTTTTTCACAATATGAAGATACAGGTAAATAATAAGGAAACGGAGACGGGAGCACAGAACGTAGCAGCTCTCGCCAAAGAACTGGCCCTACCCGAAAGGGGGGTGGCTGTGGCTGTGAATAACCGTATGGTACCACGCGAAACGTGGACTGAATGCAGTCTGAACGAAGGAGATAAGGTGGTAATCATCAAAGCAGCATGCGGAGGATAATGTTACAGTTTATTACTCATAGGACGGAGAGATACGGTTATCTGGACAGTGTAAGGATTGCATTGGCTGGCGGATGCCGATGGGTGCAGCTGAGGATGAAGGAGATGACGGATGAGGAAGTGCGCCCGGTGGCTGTCGAGGCTCAGAAGATGTGCCGCGATGCAGGTGCTACGTTCATCGTGGATGACAGGGTGGAACTGGTAGGAGAACTGGGTATCGACGGGGTGCATCTGGGAAAGAATGATATGCCTATAGGTGAGGCTAGGAAAGTGTTGGGAGAGAGGGCTATCATCGGTGGAACGGCAAATACGCTGGAGGATGTAGTGGCTCATTATGAAGCTACTGCAAATTATATCGGATGCGGACCGTTCCGGTTCACTACGACGAAGGAAAAGTTGTCACCACTGCTCGGACTGGAGGGTTACAGACGTATCGTGAAAGGAATGAAGGAGCAGGGCATCAACCTGCCTATCGTTGCCATCGGTGGCATAAAGGCAGAGGATGTGGCAGAGATTATGAGGACGGGAGTGACGGGCATCGCCCTGAGTGGTGCGATTCTGCAGGCTGCCGACCCTATTGAAGAAATGAAGAGAATAATCAATATAATAGAATATGAAAAAACTGGTAATTGCAGGACGCGAGTTTAATTCGCGACTGTTCTTGGGAACGGGAAAGTTCAGTAATAACGAACTGATGGCTAAGGCTATCGAGGCTTCAGGAACGGAAATGGTGACGGTAGCCATGAAACGTATTGAGTTGGAGGATAAGCAGGATGATCTGCTGACTCACATCACTCAGTACAGGAATATACAGTTACTACCCAACACGTCGGGTGTGCGCAATGCTGAAGAGGCTGTGTTTGCAGCTCAGATGGCGCGCGAGGCATTCGGTACGAACTGGCTGAAGCTGGAGATTCATCCCGACCCACGTTATCTGTTGCCCGACTCAGTTGAGACACTGAAGGCTACGGAGGAACTTGTGAAACTGGGATTCGTAGTACTGCCCTACTGTCAGGCTGACCCCACGCTGTGTAAGCACCTGGAGGAGGCTGGTGCCGCAACCGTGATGCCTCTGGCTGCTCCTATCGGCACGAACAAAGGACTGAGGATGAAGGATTTCCTGCAAATCATCATTGAACAGGCAACGGTGCCTGTAGTGGTGGATGCCGGAATAGGTGCGCCGAGCCATGCTGCCGAAGCTATGGAGATGGGTGCCGACTGCTGTCTGGTGAATACTGCCATAGCAGTAGCAGGTGACCCGATACAGATGGCTGACGCGTTCCGCCAGGCTGTGATAGCAGGTCGTCAGGCATACGAGGCAGGACTGGGAGCTATAAGTGACAGTGCGGAGGCTTCGAGTCCGTTAACCGCTTTTCTTAATAATTAATTAGTGTACCCGACTATGCCACAAGACAATAAAGCATACGCCAAACGCGAGAAAGCATATATGGAGGGACGGCTGTTCCCACAGATTCGCGTGGGCATGACAAAGGTAAATCTTACACCTACGGTGACGAAGGACAACGACGGAAAGACTCATGTGGAGAAGAATGCTCCTGTGTATATCTACGACACGAGCGGACCTTTCTCCGACCCGAATATACAGGTGGACCTGAAGAAGGGTCTGCCACGAATGAGACAGCAATGGATTGAGGAGAGAGGAGATACGGAACAACTCACGGAGGTGACGTCGGACTATGGCAAGCAACGACTGGCTGACCGCTCGCTCGACTCACTGCGATTTGAACATATCCAACTGCCACGACGTGCGAAGGCTGGCAAGGCTATCACTCAGATGGCTTATGCCAAGGCCGGTATCATCACTCCGGAAATGGAGTATGTAGCCATACGCGAGAATATGAACTGCGAGGAACTGGGCATCAAGACCCATATCACTCCGGAGTTTGTGCGCAAGGAGATTGCCGAAGGAAGAGCTGTGCTGCCTGCAAACATCAATCACCCTGAAAGCGAACCTATGATAATCGGCAGGAATTTTGCCGTAAAGATAAACACGAACATCGGTAACTCTGCCACTACGTCGTCAATCGAAGAGGAGGTGGACAAAGCTGTGTGGTCGTGCAAGTGGGGTGGCGACACACTGATGGACCTCTCAACTGGTGCGAATATCCACGAGACAAGGGAATGGATTGTGAGGAACTGTCCGGTACCGGTCGGCACAGTACCTATCTATCAGGCACTGGAGAAGGTGGACGGACGTGTGGAAGACCTGACGTGGGAGATTTACAAGGATACGCTGATCGAACAGTGTGAGCAGGGTGTGGATTACTTCACTATCCATGCGGGCATCCGTCGTCAAAACGTACATCTTGCAGACAGCCGTCTGTGCGGCATCGTGAGTCGTGGCGGAAGCATCATGAGCAAGTGGTGTCTGATACATGACAAGGAGAGTTTCCTGTATGAACACTTCGACGAGATATGCGATATAGTGGCTCAGTATGACGTGGCTCTGTCGCTGGGTGACGGTCTGCGTCCCGGATGTATCGCCGATGCTAACGACGCGGCTCAGTTTGCCGAACTGGACACTATGGGAGAACTCGTAACAAGGGCATGGGACAAGAACGTGCAGGCATTTATCGAAGGACCGGGACACGTGCCCATGCAGAAGATACGTGAGAATATGGAACGACAGATTGCCCACTGCCACGAGGCTCCGTTCTACACGCTCGGACCTATCGTAACGGATATAGCTCCAGGCTATGACCACATTACGAGTGCGATAGGCGGTGCACAGATTGCATGGCTAGGTACGGCAATGCTCTGCTATGTGACTCCGAAGGAGCATCTGGCTCTGCCGAATAAGGAAGACGTGAGGACTGGTGTAGTGACTTATAAGATTGCAGCCCATGCTGCCGACCTTGCCAAGGGACATCCGGGATCAATGATAAGGGACAACGCTCTGTCGAAGGCACGATTCGACTTCCGTTGGAGAGATCAGTTCCACCTGAGTCTTGACCCCGAACGCTCACTCCAGTACTTTGAGGAGGCAGGGCATACAGACGGCGAGTACTGCACGATGTGCGGTCCGAATTTCTGTGCTGCAAAACTGACACACGACCTTAGGAAATTGAAATAAGATGGAACGATATCAGCGACAAATCATGTTGCCCGAGATAGGAACCAAAGGTCAGCAAAGACTACATAACGCACGGGTGCTGATAGTAGGTGTGGGAGGACTGGGTTCACCCATTGCCCTGTATCTGACTGGTGCGGGTGTAGGTACTATCGGACTGATTGATGCCGATACGGTGAGTATCAGCAACCTGCAACGTCAGGTGCTCTACACCGAAAAGGAGGTGGGACAGAGTAAGGTAGTATGTGCTGAAAGGAGACTCAAGGCTCTGAACAGTGAGGTGAACTTCGAAACGTACCAGTGTATGCTCACAAAAGAGAACGCTGAGGAGATAATCGGGAAGTATGATATCGTTGCTGACGGAACGGACAACTTTGCCACACGCTACATCATAAGCGATGTGTGCGAACGACTGAAAAAACCATATGTCTATGGTGCAATAAGAGCTACGGAGGGTCAGGTAAGTGTGCTATGCAAGGGAAAAGCCACATATAGAACTCTTATAAACGAGGAAGAGATGGCAGAAATGCCTAATCCGGACAAGTCGGTTGTGGGTACTACACCCGCTGTAATAGGCAGTATGGAGGCAAATCAGGTAGTACAACTGATATGTGGATACGGTTCACCACTCATCGACCGACTCTACACCATAGACCTTAGAACCCTTGACAGTTTTATCATAGATTTATAAAAGGAAAAAAGAAAATGTTTTCAGACGAACTAAAGAATATAAGTTGGGAAGAGACAACTGAGAAAATTGCTTCGATGACCGATAATGACGTGAGACGAGCCTTGGCAAAAAGTCATTGTGACGTGGATGATTTTATGGCTTTACTTTCACCCGCTGCCGAACCGTATCTCGAAACGATGGCACGACTCTCAAGAAAATATACTGAGGAAAGATTCGGCAAGACTATGTCAATGTTTATTCCGCTGTATATCACGAACTCATGCTCAAATTCGTGTGTATATTGCGGTTTTCACAGAGAGAACCCGATGGCACGAACCATACTCACACCGGAGCAGATAGAAGATGAGTATAAGGCTATTAAAGAATTGGCACCTTTTGAGAACATCCTTCTTGTAACGGGTGAAAATCCAGCTAAAGCAGGTGTGCCATATCTGGCAAAAGCAATCGATATTGCGAAGAAATACTTCTCGAATATAAAGATTGAAGTAATGCCGCTTTCAGCTGAGGATTATAAGGAACTAACACACCACGGACTGAACGGAGTAATCTGTTTTCAGGAGACATACAACAAGGAACATTACCAGAACTATCACCCACGCGGAATGAAGAGTAAGTTTGAATGGCGATGTGACGGTTTTGACCGTATGGGACAGGCAGGAGTACACTCCATCGGTATGGGTGTGCTGATAGGAGGAAGACGAAGTACTCCGTCAACTTTCCACGTATGCGTCCGGCTCAGAACGAGGGATTCCACCCCAACTGTTACATGACAGACAAAGAACTGGCTCAGGCTACGTTCGCAATGAGAATATTCGACCACGACGTGGATATATCCTACTCTACGCGCGAACCCGCATACATACGTGATAATATGTGTACACTCGGAGTGACAACGATGTCGGCAGAGAGCAAAGTAAACCCAGGTGGATACCACACTTATCCGCAGGCACTGGAACAGTTTACCGTAAGTGACGAAAGAACTGCGAAGACCATTAACCAGCGACTCAAGGAACTGGGACGCGAACCTGTATGGAAGGACTGGGATGCTTCGTTCGACCTTTTCGGATGTTATAAAGGCGCAAGTAAGGGTTAATGGTCAATGGTCAATGGTCAATGGTCAACGGTCAATGATAATAGTTATTACACTTCCAGAGTTTTTTGAAGGAGAAGCTGAACGGATTACTCAGTTTCTGGAGGGAAATGTGGACTTGATTCATATTCGGAAACCAGGGGCGAAGAGGGAGCAAGTCGAAGAATTATTACTTAAGATTCCGTCTAAATTAAGAAACAGGCTGATATTGCACGATCACTTCGAACTGGCGATTAAATATGGGCTACACGGCATCCATCTAAATAATAGAAACAGATACATTCCTGAGGGTTGGAAGGGTGCTGTGAGTCGTTCGTGTCACTCAATTGCAGAATTGGCAGAATGCAAAAAAGAGTCGTACGATTACATCAGTCTCTCCCCTATCTTCGACAGTATTTCGAAGGAGGGATATCAGTCTGCCTTCACAAGAGAGCAGCTAGAAGAGGCACGACAAAAAGGTATCATCGACAGGAGGGTGGTAGCATTGGGTGGTGTGACATTTGAAAAAATAGGATTAATAACTGAAATGGGCTTCGGAGGAGCCATGATATTAGGCGACGCATGGAAATAGTATTGAGCATAGCAGGCAGTGACCCCTCGGCAGGGGCTGGAATACAGCAGGACTTGAAAACCATAACGTCACTGGGATGTTACGGATGTACCGTGATTACTGCACTTACGACTCAGAACACGCAAGGAGTACAGGACGTAAAAGCAGTGGACGGAGACGTGGTAGCATCACAGTTGCAGTCACTCATCAACGACCTCGACATTGCTGCGATAAAAATTGGACAGATTCCAACAAGAGGTGCAGCCGAAGCTATTGTAAGAGTATTAAAACCATATTTAATTATTCATCCTATCCCTGTAGTGTATGACCCCGTGATGGTTTCGACAAGCGGAAGAAGGATGATGGATGAGGAATGTGTGGACTATGTAAAGAATGAGTTGTTTCCGCTATGTACACTGATAACTCCGAATCTGCCGGAAACCGAAGTGTTGTGGGGTAAGACTATCCGAACAACAGAAGATATAGAAGAAGCAGGAAGGTATCTGACGGAAAAATATTCTACTGCATTCCTCGTGAAAGGTGGTCATGCCGAAGGAGAGGAAATGACTGACAGACTGTATCTGGCTGACGGCACGAAGGAGAGTTTCAACACAAAGAAAATAAAGAGCGGAAATCTGCACGGCACTGGATGTACGCTTTCTTCTGCCATTGCCTCACTGCTGGCAAAGGGACAGTCGCTACCTGAAGCCGTAAAAGGTGGAAAAGTCGTAGTAAGCAAGGGCATAGAAAAAGGTTGCCTTCTCCGAATCGGAAAAGGCAACGGTCCGTTATGGCTTTTCAATTTATAATAATGTATCGAATTGGTCGCAGAGACTCTGCAT
>CACYGK010000062.1 GCA_902774005.1 uncultured Bacteroidales bacterium
GCGATATATTCCAAATCCTTGCAGTCGATGATTACATCCTTTCCTCCACTGGTGTACAGTGGTTCCAATACCTTTTCTGCCTCAACTGCTGCAGCTGTATCCATTTCTCCTGCTAATGTGGCAACAAACTTACCATCAAATTCTTCAATTTTTGTTTCCATAATTTCTTTATTTTTTCTTTATCATTGTTAATGTATTCTTTCCGTTCAGATGCTCATAATTGACAGAGTCCATAATCTCGCGGAGAAGGTGTATGCCAAGTCCTCCGATCTGACGCTCCTCTACCGACAGGTTAATATCTATATCTTCTTTCAGAGTGGGGTCGAAAGGAACACCCGAGTCGCAGATAACAACCTTCAGACTCTCTCCGTCAGTCATCATACTAACTTCCACATTACCCTCCACACCGGCAGGATAAGCATACTCAATGACGTTGACCACCGCCTCTTCCACAGCCAGACGAATCTGACGCGCCATCGACTTCTCAATACCCATCTTCTCCAGCATAGTCTTCTGGAAAGTGCTGAGCCTAGCCACCTCATCTACATTATTCTTCAGAGTTATCGTCTCTTCATGAATACTTACAAACTTCTGAGGCGTATAACGGATAGCAAGCATCGTCAGGTCATCACTCTGCTCAGCACCCTTCACGAAACCATGCACCTCCTTCGTCATCTTATCAAGAATCTCTTTGGAATGCAACTGCAGTTCTACACACTTCATGAGTACATCCTTTACGCGCTGCAGACCGAACTGTTTCCGTTCACCATTCTTTGCTTCCGTCAGTCCGTCGGTATAGAGGAACAGCGTACTGTCAGCCGTCAGGAACGTATCCTGCACCATGAATTTCACATCGCTGAACAGACCCACCGGCAGGTGCGGATTACATTCTAAAGTCTGTAAATCATTGACCATTGACGATTGACCATTGACCTCTCTCTCTAAACAGGGAGAGCCGGAGAGGGTCTTTAGTATTATTGGTGCATCATGTCCTGCATCGCAGTAGCGCAGATGACCTGAAGGCAGGTCGAGCACACCGACGAACAGAGTGATAAACATATTCGTATCGTTACCCTGGCATGCCATCTCATTGATGCGATGCATGATACGGGCAGGGTTATTCTCATGTATCGAGAAAGCGCGGAAGAAAGAATGGGTTCCAGCCATCAGCATGGCAGCCGGAGTACCCTTGCCACTTACATCACCGATGCAGAAGAACAGTTTGCCGTCACGTACGAAATAGTCAAACAGGTCGCCACCCACCTCTCGGGCAGGCATCAGCAAACCGGACACATTCACATCCTCAATCTTCATGTGACTGTGGGGCAGCATACTCTGCTGAATATGACTTGCCACACGCAACTCCGAACCGATACGTTCCTTCTCGGCATTAGCCTTATGCAGACTCTCCAGATTGCGTTTCGAACGCCATACGATAAAGCCGGTCAGCAACAGACCCGCCATAACCAACAGCAGCAGACCCGTTCTAACATTACGCAGTTTGCCGAATATATCGTTTTCGTCCAGTACATTTATAAGCACCCAGTCAGTCTTTCCACCCACAGGAGTGAAAAGCACTATCTTCTTCGCACCATCTTCATCCTCCAGTACCACATGTCCCTCGTTGTCATCATCATCCTTTAACGCTTTCAGTGCCCTCCTGAACAGTTCATTGTCTTCACCTGCAAGCCGGTTATAATGTCCTGTCACAAGGAAACGCTCGTTCGACGGATACATCTTATCCTCGTTCACCACCTCCTCAAGCCAGTCGATCGAGAGGTCAGCCTCTACTACAGCCACATACTCACCTTTCATGTTTCGCACTGGCACACCATAAGTCGTAATGAGAGTATAGGCACCCACATTATCCATGTACGGTTCACACCAGTGACCCTTTCCCGTAGCCAACGGTCGGGTGAAGAACTCCATCTTCGTATAGTCATGACTTGCCGAACCCAACTGCTTCAACTCTATCGTGCCGTCCGGTTTCCTTACTGCATAAGGTTCGAACCAGTATCCGCGTTCCGGGAAAAGATTCGGTACACAGGCAATACAACAACCAAGAATCATCGGATTATTCTGCGTTATCTGGTATGCCGACCTGAACAGCGAATCGGAATGGCGCAGGTCGTCAGTCACAATCCACGACATATTATCGAGCACCACCTCCACCTCCTCCAGCTTATTGCGGATATAAAGATACAGAACGTTGTTCTCGCGTTCCATCACGTTTATAGTCGTGCTACGGATAATATTCTGACTGGTATAGTAAATAACCCCCGACGTCAGCTCAATCAGTAGTGCCGCCACGACGATGACAATCAGACTGGTATGAGTCTTTATGAACTCTTTCATAGAATATTCAGAGAATTGAGGAATACGATGAAGACAGCAGCAGGAACACCGACAGGTTTTTAATGGTTAAAGGTTACTTTTATTTTTGCAAAGATATATATTCTTCAGCTTTCAGCAATAGAAAATTACAAAAAAAACGCGTTGTTACAAGCAGTTTTTATTTCTTCAGCATTGACTGGAGGCGGGGTGAGTACCATTGGGAGGTGGTGGTGCTATCGACGGAGTAGATGAAGTATGCCATGAGGGTGGTGTCGCGCTCGAGGATGAGGCGTGCGGAGTCGAGTCCGAGTACCATGAAGGCGGTGGCGTAGGCGTCGGCTGTGGCGCAGTCGGCTGCGAGGACCGTAGCCGAGAGTATGTTGTGCTGCACGGGATAGCCGGTGCGGGGGTCGATAGTATGTGCGTATTTCTTATGGTCCTTGACGTAGAAGTTACGATAGTTGCCGGAGGTGGCAAGTGAGAGATCGGTGATGGAAAGTACCTGCTGGATGTCGTCGTTCTGTGCCAGTGTGTCGTCCTGCGGGGTACTGATGCCGATGTTCCACGGCTGACCTTTGGGATTGCAGCCACGGACACGTACTTCGCCACCGATTTCAACCATGTAGGAGAGGACTCCGTTGCGCTCAAGCATGCGACCCACGGCATCAACTCCGTAACCTTTGGCGATGGCGCTACAGTCGAGCATGAGTGAGGGTGTGGTCTTACGTATAACTCCGTCCTGAAGACTTACCTTCTCAATGCCTACGAAGGCACGGAGGCTATCTACGCTACGGGGCGAGACGTTATCCATGTTCTTGAAACCGAATCCCCAGAGGTTGACCAGCGGAGCAACGGTGATGTCGAAGGCTCCGAAGGTGCGCTGCGATACAGTCTTGGCAAGAGTGAACACCTCAGAAAGCATGGCGTCGGCATGGAGGTCGCGGTTCTCGTTTACTGCCGAGATGGTAGAGGCTGGATTGAAGGGCGAGAGGGACTGGTCAACGAGTGCAAGTGTAGCCTCTATGCTGTCGTCGAGCGAGATATGATGGCGGTAGGTGATGTGGTAGAAGGTACCGAAGGTCATACCCTCGCAGCGCTGAAGCTGGTCGCCAGACCATGCTCCCCTACTCTCCACTCCTGCTGAACGACGTTCGGAAGCTATGAAGACTGTACCGACGATGAGGATGGCAAGCAGGAGGATATGCCACCAGCGGAGAGGATGCTGCTCATAGGAATATCGCACTTTCATTGTTTCTTCTTCTTTGGTTTACCCCAGTTGAGGTCAAATATGAGATTGTAGGAACCCGACCATGTGTTGCCACTGACGGTGGTACCGTAGCCGGGTATGTAGTATGGTTTTGAGTTGTCGTTCTTGCTGCTGCTCAAATGGTATTTGAGTCGGATGCTCCAACCCATGTGGAAGTTGGCTACTATCTTGACTTGACAACCGAAGACTATCTCGAGCCAGTGGCTGGTGCAGGAAGTGCCGGAGAAGTCGAACGACTCAGTACCGCCATATACGGGGTCGGTCTGTGCAGGACCGGACATGTCGTATTTGAAGGTAGAGAATCCCCAGCGCGCACCGACGAACATACGGTTGTCCTGAAACTTGTTGCGCAGGAAGTTCCAGTCGCATCCGAGACGGATGAAGGGAGCGTTGACCTTATAGTGAATCTTCGTGTTATAGTCGTTGCGGTCGCAGAGTCCGTAACCCAGTTCGACGATAGGCAACCATGTGTTCTTCAGACTGAGACGGAGAGCACCTTCGAAGGTACCGTAGTCGCTGAAGGTATAGAATGCCAGTCCGAGTACATCGAACGAGACTGTAAAGCCCTGGAAGAGCGGCAGTTTTTTCTTTTCCAGTTCCAATGCATCGGGAACCCACTTGGAGTATTTGCTTTCGGCAGTCACCGTGTCGGAAACAATGGTATCAGCAGAAAGAGAATCGACAATCAGGGTATCCTTGACAGCAGGCAACGGAGCATGAACGGAGTCGGCTGAGAGAGAGTCGGCAGGTGTCTGTGCTCCGAGCAGTAGGGAAACACTAAGCAGGAGTATGGAGAGGATGAGATGTCGCATGAATTACTCGTTGTTAGTGTTGAAATAGATGTTGAGGTTGATGTTACCCTGGTAGTTCACGCTGGGATCGGCTATAGTGGCACGGTCGATGCAGCGGTCGGTGGTACGTATCTCGGAGAGGTTATGGAAACGGTACGAACCGCACTCCGGAGTTTCGACATGGGTATAGCCAGTATGGAAGAGCCAAACGGTGTCGGGTAGCAGTATCTTGCCATAGTGGAAGACGAGAGTATCTACGCTGCGGTAGTAGCTCATCGGGATGGACATGCTGGTAGCGTTCACCTTACGGTTGAGCAGTATGGTGTCGATGCTCAAGGATTCCACACTCTCGGTATAGCCTGAATCGATGAGTGCAGTAGAACGCTGGCGCAGTATGGTGTCGTTCTTTCCTGTCTTACGATAGACGTATGCCTGAATATCCTTGCGGATAGTGACGGTGAGTGTGTCGTAGAGCGGTGATTGCTCTCCGTCGGCATTGTAGAAGGAGTAGTTGCAGGTGACGACGGTATCCATAGGACACGAAGCCGTAGAACAAGCAACGGCTACGAGCATCGTGAGGACGGAGGAAAGGAGCAGGAATTGTTTCATCAGATGCGTTTTGACACTTGGTAGTTGTTGCGTTCCTGTGAGTTACGGCTTATCATGTCACCGAGGAATCCGGCAACGAAGAGCTGTGTACCTATAATCATCATGGTCAGGGCAATATAGAAGTAAGGAGTGTCGGTGACGAGTACTCGTGCCACACCGTGGTGGAGTGCCCAGAGTTTCAGTCCGCCGACTGCTATTACAGCCAGAAAACCGACGAGGAATATAAGTGTACCGATAAATCCGAAGATGTGCATGGGTTTGAGTCCGAAACTGTCAATGAACCACAGACTGATGAGGTCGAGGTAACCGTTGACGAAACGGTTCCAACCCATGAACTTACTCTTGCCGTGCTGACGCTTCTGGTGGTGAACGGGTTTCTCTCCTATCTTGGTAAAACCTGCATTCTTGGCAAGGTAAGGAATATACCGGTGCATCTCACCATATACCTCGATGTTCTTCACCACCTCGTTGCGATAGGCTTTCAGTCCACAGTTGAAGTCGTGCAGGTTCTTGATACCACTGACTTTACGTGCCGTAGCGTTGAAGAGTTTGGTAGGTATGGTCTTTGAGAGAGGGTCGCCCTTCTTGCGGTTCATCTTGAAACCACTGACGAGGTCGTAGCCGTCGGCTGTAATCATGCGGTAGAGTTCGGGAATCTCATCAGGACTGTCTTGAAGGTCGGCATCCATAGTGATGACCACATCGCCCTGTGCGGCATCGAATCCGCAGTAGAGTGCCGGACTCTTTCCGTAGTTGCGACGGAACTTGATGCCGTGTACTTCGGGGTACTGTTTTGCAAGACTTTCGATTACATTCCACGAACCGTCGGTAGAGCCATCGTTGACGAAGATAACCTCGTAGGTGAAGTGGTTTTCATCCATCACACGCTTGATCCATGCATGCAGTTCGCCGAGCGATTCCTCCTCGTTGAAAAGCGGTATAATAACTGATATATCCATAGGGTTGAAGTATAATTTGCTGCAAAGTTACAAAATTGTTGCAAAATGTCAGTTGACAATTGACAATTATTCCGTAATTTTGCAACTTAAAATAAAAAAAAGTGTGTCGGGTATGGAGTCAACCATGTATAATCAGTTGCTTATGTCGCCCTTGTTTACGGGGCTGACGGCTGGTGAACTGACCCAGATACTGGCTCACATTCATTTGGATTTTAACACTTACGAAACGAAGGAAGTGATAGTGATGCAGGACGACAGATGCGACAGATTGACTTACGTGCTTCGCGGAAAGGTGAAGGCAGAGATGATAGACCCGAGGCACAGGTTCGTACTGACGGAGGTGTTTGACAAGCCGCTGCTCATTGAGGCGTACAACATGTACGGAATGAAACAGATGTATGAGCACACATATGTGACGATGGAAAGGACATTCACGATGACGATGACGAAGCAGGAGTTCCACTCTATACTGATGAACTACAGGATTCCGAGGATAAATACGATGAACCTGGTGTGTGCCCGGATAAACAAGATGCAGACGATGATGAGGGAATGCGAGGCAGATACGGTGGAAGGGAAGATTGTGCAGTTTCTCAGACATAACACACTGAGCGTCAAGGGAGAAAAAGAACTGAAGATGAAGATGGAGGACCTGGCTGACTATATAAAGGAAACGAGACTGAACGTGTCGATGGCTCTGAGACGATGGAGCGAGGCAGGACTCGTGGAGCAGCAGCGCGGAGTTATAAAGATAAAGGACTTGGGATTATTGGACAAGTGATTTTTGAGCATTTATTATGAATGTATTTTTTTCTGCATACGATACACCCTTTGATACCGTACCCTTCGACAGGATACGGATTAAAGACTATAAGCCTGCCCTGCTGAAAGGCATTGAGGACGAGGACAAGGAGATAGAGGCTATCGTGGAGAACGGGGAGAAACCTACGTTTGAGAATACCATCGTGGCAATGGAACACACGGGCGAACTGCTGGACAGGACGAGCAATGTGTTCTATAACCTGCTGAGTGCGGAGACCTGCGACGAGATGGAAGAGCTGGCTCAGGAACTGTCACCCGTGATGACGGAACACAGCAATAACATAATGCTGAACGGCAAACTGTTTGCAAAGGTCAAAGCCGTGTATGAGGAATACAGGCAGAAGGACTTCGACGGACTGACAAGCGAAGAGCGCAGGCTGCTGGAAGATACATACAAGGACTTCGTGAACAGCGGTGCCAACCTGAACGACAAGGACAAGGCACGACTCAGGAAGATAACGGAGAAGCTGGATGTGCTAGAACTGCAGTTTGACGAAAACCACAGGAAAGACCTGAACGACTGGATTCTGCACCTGACCGATGAGGACGATCTTAAGGGACTGCCACAGAGCAGTAAGGACAACGGACGACAGGAGGCTAAGGACAGGAAGATGGACGGATGGGTGTTCACGCTTCAGGCTCCGAGCTACGGACCTTTCATGCAATGGGCTGACAACCGCGAACTGAGACGGCAGATGTACATGGCGTACAACACCATGTGTACACATGACAATAAATATAATAATGTGGAGATATGCCGTAAGCTCGTAAACCTCAGACTGGAATATGCCAGGTTGCTGGGTTATAAGTCGTACGCCGACTATGTACTGGAAGAACGCATGGCTGAGAATAAGGAGAATGTATATAAGCTGCTGCACCAGTTGATTGAGGCTTACAAACCCGTGGCAGAGAAAGAACTGAAGGAACTGAGCGGGGGGAAGGACATTGAGCCGTGGGACTTCTCATATCTTGCCAACAAACTGCAACAGAAGAAATATAATCTGGACTCGGAGAAGCTGCGCCCTTATTTCGAACTGGGAAAGGTGAAGGAAGGAGTGTTCGGACTGGCTACACGACTCTACGGCATCACGTTCGAAAGGAACAAGGACATACCCGTATACCACGAGGATGTGGAAGCATACGAGGTAAAGGACGAGGACGGCACGATGCTTGCTGTACTGTACCTGGATTTCTTCCCGCGGAAGACAAAGAAGTCGGGAGCATGGATGACCGAGTACAGGGAACAGTGGATTGATGAAGAGGGAGTGAACCACAGACCGCACGTGTCGATTGTGGCAAACTTCACGAAACCGACCGAAGAAAAGCCGTCGCTGCTGACACTGGGTGAGGTAGAGACGTTCCTGCATGAATTCGGACACTCGCTGCACGGTATGTTTGCAAATACGAAATACGAGTCGCTCAGTGGAACGAACGTGCTGTGGGACTTCGTAGAGATGCCTTCGCAGTTTATGGAGAACTATGCCATCGAGAAGGAGTTTCTGAATACTTTTGCACGCCACTACCAGACGGGAGAGATGATGCCCGACGAACTGATTGAGAGTATCGTGGCTGCAAGGAATTTCAACGTGGCGTACGCCTGCATGCGGCAGGTAAGTTTCGGACTTCTCGACATGGCTTACTACACACTTACCACTGGATGCCGACGCTTTCGGAAAATTCAAGGAAGACGGTATATTCAACAGGGAAACAGCAAGGAGTTTCAGGGAGAATATCCTGTCGAAAGGAAATACTGAGCACCCCATGACTCTCTACAAGCGGTTCAGAGGCAAGGAACCAAGCATAGAGGCATTGCTCAAGAGGAATGGAATTAATAATGGTTAATGGTTAAACGCTAATTAAAACAACAATGAAATTTTACACTCTAATTGCACTCTGCACACTAATGCTCATGGGAGCATGCAAGAAAAGTGACGACATCGGAAAACTTTTCGAAGGTAAGACATGGTACTTCGCCAATGGCAAGATACAGGGACGTCCTATCTCGGGAGATGACCTGAAGAAGTTCTACCAAAACAACGACACATACCGTATAGTTTTCGGTACAGAAAACCTCAGCGGAACACTCGCAACCGGAAACACTTTTATCGGTACGTGGAAAGCCGACGGCAAGAAGCAGACAATCGAATTCAGACTGTCGGAACCTGCCGGTACACTCAGCGAAATGGACCGCGCCATCTTCAATAACCTGCGCAAGACTGTACGCTACGAGGGGGACGAAAACCAGATGACGCTGAAGGCTGACGACCAGAACTACATAAGCTGCAGTTCGACACGCACAAAGGAAAGTGCATATTAAAAACCAAACGACAACACTATGGACGACGAGAAACAATTGCAACTGGACAAGCGCTACCTGCGGATGGCACGTATATGGGCTGAAAACTCATACTGCGTAAGACGACAGGTAGGTGCACTCGTAGTAAAGGACAAGCGCATCATCTCAGACGGGTACAACGGTACTCCAGTGGGATTTGAAAACGTATGCGAAGACGAGAACAACGTGACCAAACCATACGTGTTGCACGCAGAAGCCAATGCCATAACGAAACTGGCACGTTCGCACAACTCAAGCGAGGGAGCAACCGTATATATCACGGCTTCACCATGTATAGAATGCTCAAAACTGCTCATCCAGGCAGGAATAAAACGAGTGGTCTATGGAGAGAAATACCGGTTGGATGACGGACTGAACCTCCTGCGCAAAGCCGGCATCGAAACAACATATATTGAAATGGAATCACTATGAACAGAAACAACAGGTTCGTACCGATAGTCATAGCCATCAGTGTGGTGGCTGGAATCATCATCGGAACATTCTTCTCAAACCGCTTTTCAGGCAACAAACTGAACATCATCAATTCTTCATCTAACAAGTTAAATGACTTGCTGCATATTATTGATGACCAGTATGTTGACACAGTAAATATCAATGCTGTGGTAGATGACGCCATGCCTAAGATTCTGGAGGAACTCGACCCCCACTCCACCTATATCAGTGCGAAGGATGCACAGACGGCAAACGACGACCTGAAAGGCAGTTTCAGTGGTATCGGTGTGCAGTTTACGGTAAGGAACGACACGGTGAGAATTTCAGGTATCATCAAGGGCGGTCCGTCGGAGAAAGTAGGACTGCTGGCAGGTGACAAGATTATTGCCGTAGACGGTAAGAAGTACGTAGGCAAGGAGGTGACGAACGAAGAGACCATGCACCGTCTGAAAGGTGAGAAGGGTACATCGGTGACTGTTACCGTACTGCGCCACGGACATAAGAAACCACTCAACTTCACCATCGTCAGAGGTGACATTCCAATCAAGAGTATCGATGCAGCATATATGCTTACAAATACTCTGGGATATATCAAGGTGAAAAGTTTCGGAGAGACTACATACGCCGAACTGCTCACGGCTCTGGCACAACTCGAGGAGAACGATTTCCGCGGACTGGTGGTTGACCTCAGAGGTAACGGAGGCGGTTATCTGACCAGTGCCATACAGCTCGTGAACGAGTTCCTGCCCAAGGACTGCATGATAGTATATACGGAGGGACGCAGAGTGAAGCGTGAGGAGTACAAGAGTGACGGAAGAGGTGCATATCAGGACATGCCGCTCATCGTACTTACCGACGAACAGACGGCAAGTGCGGCGGAGATTTTCTCAGGAGCCATACAGGACAACGACCGTGGTATCATCGTAGGTAGGAGAACCTTCGGCAAGGGACTGGTACAGCAGCCTATCGACTTCTCCGACGGAAGTGTGGTTCGTCTGACCATTGCCCGCTACTATACTCCTTCGGGACGATGCATACAGAAACCATACGTCAAGGGACAGAAGCGTGAAGAATACGAGATGGACCTGATTACAAGATATGAACACGGGGAGTTCTTCAACGAAGACAGTATAAAGCAGACAGGCGAGGTGTACCACACCAAACTGGGACGCGACGTATATGGCGGAGGCGGTATCATGCCCGACTATTTCGTAGCCGAAGACACTACCCTCTTCACTTCGTACTATACCGAAGCCGTATCTACAGGACTGGTTTCACAATTCTGTTTCGAATATGTGGATAATAACCGTCCTACTCTTCAGAAATATGAAACACCCGAAGAACTGCTCCGATACATCAAGCGTCAGAACCTCATCGAGGCATTTGCAAAGTATGCTGACAAGCACGACCTGCGCAGACGTAACAATATGATTGTGAAGTCGAAAAGTCTGTTTGAACACGCCATCTACGGTAGTATCATCTACAATATTTTTGAGATTGGCGACTATACGGAATACATCAACAGATCGGATCAGACCGTGCTGAAAGCAGTCGATTTGTACAAGAAAGAAAAGACCAGACCGACAGTAAAATAAAATATTTTTCAAAAAATTGTAAAGTCGAGTTTGCAAATATCAACTTTCTTTGTACCTTTGCAGCCAAAATCAAAAAAACATGGATTCATTCTTCCGCACACACGCATATCTGGTAAGTCACTTGGGAAACACCATACGTCGTGACCTTATGGATGAAATCAACTGGAACGACAGACTTATAGGTATAAAGGGTACACGAGGAGTTGGAAAAACCACCTTCCTCCTGCAATATGCAAAAGAGAAATTCTCAATTGAAGACAAGACCTGTCTTTATATAAATGCCAACAACTTTTATCTGCAGAACATCGGTATCAAGGAGTTTGCAGGCGAATTCTACCATAACGGTGGCAAGGTGCTGCTCATCGACCAGGTGTTCAAACACCCCGACTGGAGTGCACAGTTGAGAGACTGCTACGATAGCTACAAGGGTCTGAAGATAGTATTCACCGGTTCGTCAGTGATGCGTCTGAAGGAGGAGAACCCCGAACTGAACGGCATCGTAAAGTCTTACAACCTGCGAGGTTTCTCGTTCAGGGAATACCTGCAACTCATGACAAAGATGCGTCTGCCGAAGTTCACACTTGAGGAAATCGTGAACGACCACGAGAAGATTGCATCACAGATATGCTCACGAATCAATCCACGCGAACATTTTCAGTCTTATCTGCATCACGGCTACTACCCCTTCTTCCTGGGTCAGGGCAACTATTCGGAGAAACTGCTCACCTACATGAACATGATGATTGAGGTGGACATCCTTCAGGTGAAACAGATTGAACTGAAGTACCTCGACAAGATCAAGAAACTCTTCTATATGCTCACTACAAACGGAAGTACTATTCCGAACGTGAGTCAGCTTTCGATAGACCTCGGCATGAGTCGTGCCACAGTGATGCGCTACATCAAGAACCTGATGGATGCACGACTGGTGAACATGATTTACGCTCCGGGCGACGACTATCCGAAGAAACCGGCACGAGTGCTGCTGCACAACACAAACCTCATGTACAGCTTCTATCCGCAGTCGTTCGACAGTCAGGATATTCAGGAGACATTCTTCTGTAACACCCTCTGGAAAGACCACAATGTGTACAAGCACGGTACACACAACTGCTCATTCAATATCGACGGAGAATATGAATTCCGCATCGTGGAGCATTCAACAAAACTGAAAAGCAAGGCAAAGACCCTGTTCGCCGTAAACCATTGCGACATCGGCACAGGCAATCAGATTCCGCTCTGGCTTTTCGGTTTCTTGTATTAAGACAGGTATTCTAATCACAAATAAAAATCATCTACATTTTTAATCATTATTTATAATTATGGGTAAAGAAAAGAAATTTGTTACTCTTGATGGTAATACCGCTGCTGCGCATATAGCTTATATGTTCTCAGAGGTAGCTGCTATCTACCCTATCACTCCATCGTCTCCAATGGCTGAGCACGTGGATGAATGGGCTGTTCAAGGTCGCAAGAACCTCTTCGGCGACACAGTACTCGTACAGGAAATGCAGTCTGAGGCTGGTGCTGCAGGTGCCGTTCACGGTTCACTCCAGGCTGGTGCACTCACTACTACCTTCACCGCTTCTCAGGGTCTGTTGCTGATGATTCCAAACATGTACAAGATTGCAGGTGAATTGCTCCCATCAGTATTCCATGTTTCTGCTCGTACAGTTGCTTCTCACTCACTCTGTATCTTCGGTGACCACGGTGACGTGATGGCTTGCCGTCAGACTGGTTTTGCAATGCTTTGCGAAGGTTCTGTTCAGGAAGTGATGGACCTCGCTGCTGTTGCTCACCTCGCAGCTCTCGACACTCGCGTACCATTCATCAACTTCTTCGACGGTTTCCGCACATCACACGAATACCACAAGGTAGAAGAGATGGATATGGAAGATATCCGTCCACTCGTACCGATGGACAAGGTTGCAGAGTTCCGCGCTCGTGCCCTCACTCCTGAAAAGCCAGAAGCAAAGGGTATGGCTGAGAACCCTGAGACATTCTTTGCTCACCGCGAATCATGCAACCCATACTACGACAAGGTTGTAGAATCAGTTGAAAAATACATGGCTGCAATCTCTAAGATTACAGGTCGTGAATACAAGCCATTCACATACTACGGAGCTAAGGACGCTACAGAAGTAATCATCCTGATGGGTTCTGCTACCGAGGCTGCCCGCGAAGCTATCGACTATGCAAATGCCAACGGCAAGAAGTATGGTATGGTAAGCGTACACCTCTATCGCCCATTCGCAGTTGAACTCCTTCTCGCCGCTGTTCCAAAGACAGCTAAGCGCATCGCTGTACTCGACCGTACTAAGGAACCGGGTGCAAACGGCGAACCTCTCTACCTCGACGTGAAGGATGCATTCTACGGTCAGGAGAATGCCCCACTGATTATCGGTGGCCGTTACGGACTCGGTTCTGCCGACGTCACTCCAACCATGATTCTCTCTGTTTACAAGAACCTCGAACTGAAGGAACCGAAGAACCACTTCACTCTCGGTATCATCGACGACGTTACCTTCCGTTCTCTCCCACTCGACGAGGAAATGGCTCTCGGTGGCGAAGGAATCTTCGAGGCTAAGTTCTTCGGACTCGGTGCCGACGGTACTGTAGGTGCAAACAAGAACTCTGTAAAGATTATCGGTGAGAACACAAACAAGTACTGCCAGGCATACTTCTCTTACGACTCAAAGAAGTCAGGTGGTTTCACTTGTTCACACCTCCGTTTCGGTGACACTCCTATCCGTTCTACATATCAGATTAAGACTCCAAACTTCGTAGCATGTCACGTTCAGGCATACCTCCGTATGTACGATGTGCTCCGCGGTCTGCGTCAGAACGGTCAGTTCCTCCTCAACACAATCTGGGAAGGTGACGACCTCGTAAAGAATCTGCCTAACAACGTGAAGAAGTACTTCGCAGAGAAGAACATCACAGTTTACTATATCAACGCTACCAAGATTGCTCAGGAAATCGGTCTGGGCAACCGTACCAACACCATCCTCCAGTCTGCATTCTTCCGCATCACAGAGGTTATCCCTGTCGAACTCGCAGTTGAACAGATGAAGAAGGCTATCGTGAAGTCTTACGGTAAGAAGGGTGAAGACGTAGTCAACATGAACTACGCAGCCGTTGACCGTGGTGGCGAATACAAGCAGCTCACCGTTGACCCGGCATGGGCTAAACTTCCTGCTGATCCTGAAGTTGAAAGCAACGATCCAGACTTCATAAAGAACCTCGTTCGTCCTATCAACGCTCAGAACGGCGACCTCCTCCCAGTTTCAGCTTACAAGGGCTATGAAGACGGTATGTGGGAACAGGGCACAGCAGCATACGAGAAGCGTGGTGTTGCAGCACTCGTTCCGGCTTGGGACAGCGAAAACTGTATCCAGTGTAACAAGTGTGCATTCGTTTGTCCTCACGCAGCAATCCGTCCGTTCGTAATGGACGACAAAGAAGCTGCAGGCTTCGCTGATGCTAAACTCGAAATGGTAGCACCTCCACAGCTCAAGGGCATGAAGTTCCGTATGCAGGTAAGCGTTATGGACTGTCTCGGTTGTGGCAACTGTGTTGACGTATGTCCGGGCAAGAAGGGCAACAAGGCACTCAAGATGGTTCCACTCGAGGGTCAGCTTGCTGAAGCTAAGAACTGGGAATACTGCGTTAAGAACGTCACTTCAAAGCAGGATCTCATCGACATCAAGTCAAATCCACGTGTCAGCCAGTTCGCACAGCCACTCTTCGAGTTCTCTGGTGCATGTTCTGGTTGTGGTGAAACTCCATACGTAAAACTCATCTCTCAGCTCTTCGGCGATCGTGAGATGGTAGCAAACGCTACAGGTTGTTCTTCAATCTATTCAGGTTCAATCCCATCAACTCCATACACCAAGAACGCAAAGGGTCAGGGACCAGCATGGTCTAACTCTCTGTTCGAGGACTTCTGCGAATATGGTCTCGGTATGGCACTTGCAAACAAGAAGATGCGTGCTCGCATCGTCACTCTCCTCGAAGAGATGATTGCAAGCGACAAGACTTCTGAGGGCTACAAGGAAGCAGCTAAGGAATGGATTGCAGGTAAGGACGACGCTGACAAGTCAAAGGCAGCAGCAGCTAAGCTCGTTCCGTTCATCAACGAAGGACGTCAGGCAGGTTGCCCGGTTTGCAAGCAGCTCAGCGAACTCTCTCACTACCTCGTAAAGCGCAGCCAGTGGATTATCGGTGGCGACGGTGCTTCTTACGATATCGGCTACGGCGGTCTCGACCACGCACTCGCATCAGGCGAAGACATCAACATCTTCGTAATCGATACAGAGGTTTACTCTAACACAGGTGGTCAGTCATCTAAGGCTACACCAATCGGAGCTATCGCTCAGTTCGCAGCAGGTGGTAAGCGCATCACAAAGAAAGACCTCGGTCTCATGCAGTCAACCTACGGCTATGTATATGTAGCACAGATTGCAATGGGTGCTGACAACGCACAGTGTCTCAAGGCTCTCCGCGAAGCAGAAGCATACCCAGGTCCGTCACTCGTCATCGCTTACGCTCCATGTATCAACCACGGTCTGAAGGCTAAGGGCGGCATGGGTAAGAGCCAGGCTGAGGAAGCAAAGGCAGTAGAATGCGGTTACTGGCATCTGTGGCGCTTCGACCCACGTCTCGCAGAACAGGGCAAGAACCCATTCCAGCTCGACTCTAAGGAGCCACAGTGGGATAAGTTCCAGGAATTCCTCGACGGCGAAGTACGTTACCTCTCACTCAAGAAGGTTAAGCCAACAGAGGCACAGGAACTCTTCGACGCAGCAAAGAAGGCAGCACAGCATCGCTACGCTACTTACGTTCGCATGTCGAAGATCGACTACTCAGCAGAGTAAATAGAATTAAATAATGAAATAAGAGGATGCCAAACGGTATCCTCTTATTTTTTTATTTAGGCGCCCTAAAATTTCAGCTCCTCATAGCTTAAGCCGAACACATCTGCAACAGGTTTAAATACAACCTTTCCTTCTACGATATTCAAACCCTTTGCGAGGGCACCATCATCCTTGCAAGCCTGCTTCCATCCCTTATCAGCAAGGGCAATGGCATAGCGCAGAGTAGCATTCGTAAGTGCCAGAGTCGAAGTATTCGGAACAGCACCCGGAATATTTGCCACACAGTAATGAACAATGCCGTCAACGGTATATACAGGTTCGCTGTGAGTAGTCGGACGTGAAGTCTCAAAACAACCACCCTGATCGATAGCCACATCCACGAGTACCGTACCCGGTTCCATCATCTTCAGCATATCGCGAGTGATGAGATGCGGAGTCTTGTCGCCCGGTACCAGCACACTACCCACTACGATGTCAACCGTAGGAAGCAACTGACAGATATTATGGCTCGACGAATACAGAGTATGCACATTAGCCGGAGTCTCGATATCCAACTGACGCAGACGAGGCAGGGATATATCCGTAATAGTCACGTTTGCACCCATACCCGCAGCCATCATAGCAGCAGCTTCACCTACCGTACCACCTCCGAGTACGAGGACATTCGTCGGACTCACACCAGGCACACCGCTAATCAGTTTGCCCTTGCCGCCCTTCGTCTTCTGCAGGTAATACGCACCGTTGATTACAGCCATACGTCCTGCCACCTCACTCATCGGTTGCAGCAGAGGCAGCAGACCGTTCGGCAGTTGTACCGTCTCGTAAGCCAGACATACTGCCCCACTCTTCAGCATAGCCTCCGTCAGTTCCTTCTCGCATGCGAAATGGAAATACGTGAACAGGAGCTGTCCCTTGCGCACCAGCTTATACTCCGGCTCGATAGGCTCCTTCACCTTGACAATCATCTCAGCCTCTGCATATACAGCCTCGATGCTCGGCAGGATGCGTGCCCCAGCCTTTACATACTCGTCGTCAGCAAACCCACTACCCTCACCGGCAGTATGCTGAACGACAACCTCATGCCCGTGTCGGCACAATTCTGCAACACCCGCAGGAGTCATACCCACGCGGTTCTCATTGTTCTTAATCTCTTTTGGAATACCTACTTTCATAATATCAGTTTTTAAAGGTTAAAC
>CACYGK010000063.1:0-8423 GCA_902774005.1 uncultured Bacteroidales bacterium
GCGTTTATCTGAAACTTCTCCGCTAAAGCTACGTAACTTTCAGAACAGCTGAGGCCAACGGCTTCGGAATTGACACATTCATCAATTCCCACAGCCGCCTCCTCGCTCGCGTCTGTTCAGCGCCGCTTCATAAGCATGAGCCTGCCTCTTCATGAGCACGCGGGCGCCACTTCGAACATCGGCAGGCGCGTGGTAAAAATTTTAAGCGCTTAGAATTTTAGTTTCAAGCGCTTGGAATTTAATTTCTAAGCGCTTAGAAGTTGAGAGCGGCAGGGACGCGGTAAATTTGCGTACTTGTCACAAAATTACAAAGGAGTTTTTTTGCTAACAAATAAAAAAGTGCTCACATGAGTGAAGCACTTTCTAACTGGGTATATAATGTTGGATGTATTATGTAGCAGATCTTTTTCCTGTCCATTTCCAATCATCTGCTTAACATAGTCATCTATTTTCTCAATCCATGTTCCAGGTTCTTTAGCTCGCTGAACGACATGCCCAAGTAAGGATTCTTTATTCCCAAAGACGAATCGAGCATTCTCTGGCTCTGAATCCTTTCCTGCGAAGTGACACGTCTGTTCCAGCGTGGCTTGGATACGTGAATTGCCTCCAAATAGTCGTTCCAATTCTTCGTATTCATAATACTTGTTCATTGTTAATTGTTTTTCATCTGCAAATATAATTGATATTTTACAACACAACCAAATTTCTGAGAAAGAAATTACTTCAGCTACTAAGCTGTAAGCTGATTAAAAATGTTTTTGGCTTCGCCGAAACGCTATCGCTTTTTTTAGGTTCGAAGAACCATTGTTGTGACGTGGCGGATGAGGAGGGATGCGAGGGTGAAGCCGCTGATGGCGGTGATGTGTACCAAGGAGCCGTTGGCTCGTTCTTCTCCTTCGGCGGGTTGTATTTTGTTCTTCAGCACTTCTTCGCTATAGACGCATTGGAATTTCTTGGCAGGGAAGGTTTTGGCTTCGCGGAAACGACGGCGGAGTGCTGCTGCAAGGGGACAGCCGCGGACTTTCCAGAATTCGGCTGTGGTGATGCGTGAGGGGTCTATCTTCAGGGCTGCACCCATGGCGGAGAAGAAGGTGGCAGGGGTGGAGGTAGCGGTGAGGATGAGGTGTGCTTTGTCGCGCAGGGAGTCGATGGCGTCTATGATGTAGTCGTAGGTGTCAAGACGGAAGGATGCGGAGGTAGAGGCGTTGTATACCTGACAGAGTGCCTGGATGTCGGCTGCGGGGTTGATGTCAAGGAGTCGCTGGCGCAGTACTTCGACTTTGGGTTGTCCGATGGTCTTGGTGGTGGCTGGCAGTTGGCGGTTGATGTTACTGGCACAGACCACGTCGCTATCGACGATGGTGAGGTGGCTGATGCCGGTGCGGACCAGTGCCTCGGCACACCACGAACCGACGCCTCCTACTCCGAAGAGTATGACGCGAACGGTGGAGAGCCGCTGAAGGGCTTCATCGCCTAAGAGCAAACGAGTTCGTGATTCATGGTTCATGGTTCACGGTTAAAGAGCTTACGGCTTACGGTTTTCGTTATCGTTTTCGTTTTCGTTGAGGTCTGACATCTTACATCATTTATGTTGCTGTTTCTTCATCTTCTTCCACTGGGCTTTTGCCAGTTCCTGCATGTCGACGACTTCGTCTTTTTCATCTACGATTTCGAAACCGAGCATGGTTTCGATGACGTCTTCCATGGTGACTAGTCCGCGGAAGCAGCCGTATTCGTCGATGATGATGCTGATGTGTTCTTTTTTCTCAAGGAGTTTTTCCCAGATTTCGGACACTTCTTCGTCTTCGCTGAAGGAGAGGATGGGTCGGGCGAGCTGACTCAGGGTGATGTCGAACTTATCCTCGGCAAGGCGTTCGAGCACGGTCTGACGCAGGACGTAGCCTGTGATGTAGTCGCTCTCTTCGTTTTTATATACGGGGATGCGTGAGAATTTCTTGAAGGATTCGTCCTGGTAGAATTCGCGCAGGGTCATTTCTTCTTCTGCCATCGTGACGACTACGCTCGGTGTCATTATCTCGTGTGCCGTGACGTTGTCGAGGTTGAGCAGGTGCTGTATCATTCGGTTTTCTTTCTTCTCGAGTACTCCTTCTTCAGCTCCTACGGTGACCATTGCTGCCACTTCGTCGCGTGTGACGGCTTCCTGCTGTGTGTTCTCAGCTATGCGCTGGGTGAGTTTTTCGAGCAGGATGACGAACACCCACGATATGGCTATCATGACGCGGATGACTTTGCTGGCTGGGATTGCCAGACGGCGCCAGTAGGTGGAACCGATGGTCTTGGGGAAGACTTCGGAGAAGACGAGGATGAGGAAGGTGAAGAGTCCGGAGATGAATCCGATGAAGATGCTGGTCTGCTGGGTGGTGGCAAAGGTGGCTGCGGCATAGCTGGCTGCCTGCGAACCTACGAGTGAGGCTCCGACGGTGTTTGCCACGGTGTTGACGAAGAGTATGGCTGATATAGGACGATCTATATTCAGTTTGTACTGCTTCAGGAGTTCCCATCCCTTCACGTTCTGCGACTCGAGGGTTGTGATGTAAGAAATCGGTGTAGAGAGGAGGGTCGCTTCAAGCACTGAACAAAGTGCCGAAATGACGAGCGACAACAGCATGTAAGTAATTATCAGTTCCATAGCGATTACTCAGTTGCTTTAATGTTGTCGATTTGAAGGCGGTCACTGCTTTCCGCCGGATAACTATCAGGGTCCATTGAGAGTTTTTTTAGTTTACCGTTTACAGTTTACAGTTTATCGTTTACTGTTTACAGTTTACGGTTTACAGTTTACGGTTTAGAGTTGAGAGTTGAGAGTTGAGAGTTGCGGCTGTGCCGCGAAAATCGGATGCAAAAGTATGGATTTTCTGTCACACAGCAAAGAAAAAAGGAAAAATGTTGGTAGAAATACGATTTTTTGTCCTTTCGATTTTTCATTTATTCATTTTTTATTTACCTTTGCAAGGGAATATGTAGTTAAAAGACAATGGGATTTTTTGATATATTCAGACGGACACCGAAGGAGCAGGTGGGAGGAATGGAGGATTTCATGACTCTCATCAGGGTTTACTTCCAGAGTGTGCTGGCTGCTAATCTGGGTATCTCGAATCTGGCTGCCCTACCCGACCTGGCTACGTTCAAGAGGACGCTGCATGTGCCGACGCTGAACAATAAGTTGGGACTGGGAGAGAAGAAGGCCTGTCAGAAGTTACTCCAGAACCTGTATGGCATAAGCGACAATTTCTTCAAGGAGATAGACCAGAGCATAAAGAAGGGATGCAAGAATCAGGCTCATGTGCAGAATTACCTCTTTGCATTCCAGGGTTTCAGTCAGGATCTCATCATGCTGCTGGGTAACCTGATGAAGTGGAAGTTCCGCATTCCGGGTTTCCTGAAGGGACTGATGAGGAAGGTGATTAACAACACGATTGACGAGGTGATGACGAAGAACTCGTGGAACGATGCCGGTGTGCAGAAGACTGTGTTCGCCATCCGCCGTTACCAGCAGCAGCTGGGTTTCTCGACGGAATGGATAAAGGAATATACCTATAACGTCATCATGCTGGCAAAGAAGGAACCTGCACCCACAAAGGAGCAGGAGGCTGAAGCAATGAAGAAGATGAAGAAGTAACACATTATATATAATATAGTACTAACATTAAAATAGCGAAGCAACAACATGACAGATGCCGAAAGTCAGAAAATGAAAAATTTTGAAGCTAAGGTGCGCAACCTCATAGCCTCATGTGTTGCATTGCAACAAGATAATATCGAACTACACAAGAAACTGGACCAGAAAACGGAGGAGCTGAAGGCTCAGCAGACGCTCGCCGACCAGTATAAAAAGGAATATGACAACTTGAAATTGGCAAAGATGATTGAAATTAGCCAGACTGACTTTAAGGAGGCTAAGCAGAAAATCACTTACTTGGTTCGAGAAGTAAATGCTTGTATTAACATGCTGAATGCTCAATAAATGACAGCCTTCATTGATAAAAACAGAAAGAAAGATGGAAAATAGAAAGTTCAACATATCCGTATCTATTGAAGGTATCCAACTTCCGCTGACCGTATCGAGTGCGGAGGAGGAGAAGATTTATCGCAGTGCAGCATCGAACATACAGGGGAGAGTACAAAAACTGCGTAACATGTATCCCAATCTGAAGAATGATAAATACTATTATGTCATGGCAATGCTGAATACTGCCGTGGAGTCTGTACGCACGACGAACAGGAACGCGACGCAGCCTTTCTTTGACATGATGGAAGGACTTGAGGCAGAGATAGACGACTGCATCAAGAAGAAATAAAAAAGCATCATTTTTCAGGCTTCTCAATCAATACTTACTGACAGAGTAAAACAAACCAAGCACAGTTTCAGGTTGCACATCAGACGCCCAAGGGTGGAAGATATGCGACTATTGACCATTGACAATTGAGAGTTGAGAATTGAGAGTTGAGAATTGAGAATTGCGGCTTTGCCGCGAATATCGGCTGCACCTCAGCAATTCAAGCACGCTTGATTGCGTTCGGTTTGCACGATATTTGAGAGTTGAGAATTAAAATATAAACTAAAACTAACAACTATAAACCAAAATTTAAAACTAAAAGCTAACAAATGGATTTAATAATTGCAATAATCATTGCTGTCGGCTGCCTGATAGTGGGAGTTGCACTCGGTTACGGTATTTTCCGTTATGCAATCACTAAGGTATATGACGCTAAAATCAAGGAGGCAAGTCTGGAGGCTGACACTCTGAAGAAGAAGAAGGAACTGGAAGTGAAGGAGAAGTTCCTCGAGAAGAAAGCTGAACTGGAACGCGAGGCTAACCAGAACAACCAGCGCCTGCAGCAGCAGGAGAATAAACTGAAACAGCGCGAACTCACTCTGAACCAGCGTCAGGAGGAGCTGCAGCGCAAGCAGTCGGAGAACGACCGTCAGAAGACTGCACTCGAGAAGCAGCAGGAACTACTGAACCAGCGCAAGCAGGAAGTGGAAGTGATGCGCAATCAGGAAATCAAGAGGCTGGAGGAAATCAGCGGTCTGTCGGCTGACGCTGCCAAGGATTCACTCGTAGAGGCTCTGAGGGACGAGGCTAAGACTCAGGCTCAGCAGTATATCAACGAGATTATGGACGAGGCTAAGATGACTGCCAATAAGGAGGCAAAGAAAATAGTCATCCAGTCGATACAGCGCATTGCCACTGAAACGGCAATCGAAAATTCAGTCACCGTATTCCATATCGATTCGGACGAGGTGAAGGGACGTGTCATCGGACGTGAAGGTCGTAACATACGTGCCTTGGAAGCAGCTACAGGAGTGGAATTTGTCGTTGACGACACTCCGGAAGCTATCGTGATAAGTGCGTTCGACCCTGTACGCCGTGAGATAGCACGATTGTCGCTCCACCAACTGATTGCCGACGGACGTATCCACCCGGCACGAATCGAAGAGGTAGTAGCAAAGGTAAAGAAGCAGGTTGAGGAGGAGATTATTGAAATCGGTAAGCGTACTGCCATCGACCTCGGTGTTCACGGACTGCACCCCGAACTCATACGTATCGTAGGTAAGATGAAGTACCGTTCGTCATACGGTCAGAACCTCTTGCAGCATGCACGTGAGACTGCCAACCTGTGTGCGGTGATGGCTGCCGAACTGGGACTCAATCCGAAGAAGGCACGCAGAGCCGGACTTCTGCACGATATAGGTAAGGTGCCTGACGAGCAGATCGAGACTCCACACGCTCTATACGGTGCACAGCTGGCTGAACAGTATAAGGAAAAACCCGATATCGTGAATGCTATCGGTGCTCACCACGACGAGATGGAGATGACCTCGCTGCTGGCACCTATCGTACAGGTGTGCGATGCTATCTCAGGAGCACGTCCGGGTGCACGTCGTGAGATTGTAGAGGCTTACCTGAAACGTCTGAACGACCTCGAGACTCTGGCTGCAAGTTATCCGGGAGTAACCAAGACGTACGCCATCCAGGCAGGTCGCGAACTGCGTGTCATCGTAGGTGCCGACAAGATTTCGGATGCTGAAATCGAGACTCTGAGCAACGATATAGCTACAAAGATTCAGAACGAGATGACTTATCCGGGACAGGTGAAGATAACTGTCATCCGTGAAACTCGTGCCGTAAGTTTTGCAAAATAACATGATAAAGGAAAGTTGGAAACAGAAGGGCTTTGTGGACGAACCGATACCTGAAGGTACGGACCTCGCAAAGGAAATACGCAGGATGTGCAAGGAGAAGAATGCAGTCATCCTGGCACATTACTACACGGACGGAGCAGTACAGGACATAGCCGACTTCGTAGGTGACTCACTGGCTCTGGCTCAGTGGTCGGCAAAGACTGATGCCGACATCATCGTGATGTGCGGTGTGCACTTCATGGGCGAGACAAACAAGATACTATGTCCCGACAAGAAGGTGCTGGTGCTCGACCTGAACGCAGGCTGTTCGCTGGCTGACTCATGCAACGCTGCCGACCTGAAGAAGTTCGTGGATGAACATCCTGGCTATAAGGTGGTGAGCTACGTGAACACCACAGCTGCCGTGAAGGCTCTGACCGACGTGGTTGTGACTTCGTCGAACGCCAAACTCGTGATTGACTCGTTTCCACAGGACGAAAAACTTATCTTCGGTCCGGACAAGAACCTCGGAGGTTACATCAATTCCGTCACGGGACGCAACATGCTGCTGTGGGACGGTGGATGCCACGTACACGGACAGTTCTCGTTACAGAAGATTCTGGCTATCAAGGCTGAGCATCCGAATGCCAAGATACTGGTACACCCGGAATGCCCCGCACCGATACAGAAGATTGCTGACGTCATCGGTTCGACTGCCGGACTGCTGAAATACTCTATCGAGAACGAAGCCACGGAGTTTATCGTGGCAACGGAAAGCGGTATTCTGCACGAGATGCAGAAGGCTTGTCCGCAGAAGACTTTCATTCCGGCTCCACCCGAGACGACGGAAAGCATCGGTTGCAGCTGTAACGAGTGTGCATACATGAAACTGAACACTCTGGAGAAGCTGTACAACACCCTGAAGTATGAGTGGCCTACCATCGAGGTGGATAAGGACATTCAGGAGAAGGCTCTGCGTCCGATAGACCGTATGCTTGAAATATCGAAGGCTCTGAAATCGCCAATGGCAAACAAATAAAGAGATACATGTCCGTAGCAGCATTAGTTAGTGGAGGAGTAGATTCTGCTGTTTCTGTACACATGCTGAAGGAGCAGGGCATCGACCCCCATCTGTTCTACATAAAGATAGGTCCCGACCGTAATACGGAATGGAACTGCACCTCGGAAGAAGACGTCGAGGTGTGCCGATGGCTTGCAAAAAAATACGGACTCCCCTTTGACATCATAGATCTGCACAACGACTACTGGGAAAAGGTGGTGGGATATACTATGGAGAAAGCCCGTCAGGGACTGACTCCCAATCCCGATGTGATGTGCAATAAACTGATTAAGTTCGGTGTGTTTGAAGAACGGGTGGGACATGAGTTCACCCAGACTGCCACCGGACACTATGCCACCACTACCCTGCTCGACGGCAAGACTTGGCTCTCTACATCGCCAGACCCCGTCAAGGACCAGACTGACTTCCTGTGTCAGATTGACAACCTGCAACTGAACAAACTCCTTTTCCCCATCGGACATCTGTGGAAACACGAAGTGAGGAAGATTGCCGAGGAGGCTCATCTGCTCAATGCCGAACGCAAGGACTCGCAAGGTATCTGTTTCCTGGGGGATATAGACTTCCGCGACTATATCAAGGCTCACCTCGGAGAGAATCCGGGTGATGTGCGTGAGATAGAGACGGGACATAAGATTGGAGAGCACCGCGGGCTGTGGTTCTATACCATCGGACAGCGCAAGGGACTGGGTTTCGGTGGCGGTCCGTGGTTTGTAGTAAAGAAAAACATAAAACGCAATATACTGTTCGTATCGCACGGTTACGACCCCGAGAAAGTGTATAAGGATCACCTCTCAATCGACGACCTGCATTTCATCACGGCAAATCCGTGGGAGGGAGAACCGGTTGAGACGCCCCACCCCGTAACGTTCAAGATACGGCATACTCCGGAGTTTCTCAACGGAAGCATCACACGGAAGACCGACGGTACGTGGTATCTCAAAGCCGACGAGAAGATACACGGTGTGGCACCCGGACAGTTCTGCGTCATCTATGACCAAAACCACCATCTGTGTTACGGCAGTGGTGAAATATCAATATAAAAAACACCTCAACCATGAATGACCTGCAATTCACAGAGGAATCGATAAAAGACGATCTGCGCTATCTTCAGCTGCTCGCACAGACTTATCCGAACATAGCCGAGGCGAGTACGGAAATAATCAATCTGGAGGCTATCCTCAATCTGCCGAAGCC
>CACYGK010000063.1:8467-10472 GCA_902774005.1 uncultured Bacteroidales bacterium
CTCTGTACTCTGATTTACTATCCCGAACAGAAACTCAGACTTATCAAGGCACAGCAGAACCAGTCGGATACGTTCTACAGTACTACTCTCGTGCAACTGATAAAGGTATGCCGTGAGGTGTCGGCAAAATATACACGTTCGAAGATACGTAAGGAACTGCCTGCCGACTTTGCATATGTAATCGAGGAACTGCTTCACGAGACTCCGTCGAAGGGGGATAAGAAGTTCAGGTATTATAATGTGCTCATCGATACTATCATAGAGACCCAGCGTGCCGACGACTTCATCATCGCTCTGTGTAACCTCATACAACGACTTGCCATAGACCGTCTGCATCTGCTGGGAGATATCTGGGACCGTGGAGCCGGTGCACACCTCATCATGGATACCCTGTGCAATTACCACCACTGGGACATCACATGGGGAAACCACGACATAGACTGGTTCGGTGCTGCTGCGGGAAACCGTGCCTGCATCTGCAACGTACTGCGTCTGTCGCTCCGCTATGGCAATATGGCAACTCTCGAGGACGGTTACGGTATCAACCTGCTGCCGCTGGCTACGTTTGCCATGGAGACTTACAAGAACGACCCCTGCACACTCTTCGGCATACTTGAGGTGGCTGGTGAGAAACAGGGTGAGGACTTTGACGAGAAGACCAAACGGCTTATTGCACAGATGCATAAGGCGATATCCATCATTCAGTTCAAGGAGGAGGCACGTATCATCAATCGTCGTCCTGAATTTAAGATGGACGACCGCAAACTGCTTGAAGGTATAAACCTCGAACGTGGTACATGTACTATCAACGGTAAGGAATATGAGATGTGCGACACTTATCTGCCTACTCTCAATCCGGGTAATCCGAATGCCCTGACCGATGCCGAGGAACTGCTGATGCAGCGTCTGGAACACTCGTTCCTCACAAGTGAGAAACTGCAACGCCACGTAGATTGTCTGCTGGCTCACGGTTGTATGTACACGATTGCAAACAGCAATCTGATGTTCCATGCTTCGGTACCACTGAATGCCGACGGAACGCTGCGTGAGGTGGAAATAAGGGGAAAGCGCTATAAGGGACTCGACCTGATGAAGAAGACAGGGCATCTGGTGAGGGAGGCGTTCAGTCATGACGTACCGAAGGAACGACGACTCTTCGCCATCGACTATATATGGTATCTGTGGTGCGGCAAGGACTCACCGCTGTTCGACAAGGACAAGATGACAACCTTCGAGCGTTACTTTATCAAGGATAAGGCAACCCATACCGAGGAGAAGGGCTACTATTATAAATATAATAATGATGAGAAAATCATCGATATGATTCTCGATGCGTTCGGAGTGACAGGTACACACCGCCATATCATCAACGGACATGTTCCGGTACGTACCCTCAAGGGTGAGACACCTATCAAGGCAAACGGCAAACTGCTGGTCATCGACGGTGGTTTCTCAAAGGCTTACCAACCCAAGACCGGTATAGCAGGTTATACGCTGACTTACCACTCACGAGGACTCGAACTCGTGGCTCTGCAACCGTTCCGTTCAAGTACGGAAGCCATCGAACAGGGAGCCGATATCAAGGGTGTCACTCAGATTGTGGAACTGTCGCAGAAACGTATGCTGGTGAAGGAAACGGACAAGGGACGCATACTGGAAGCAAAAGTGGCAGATCTGAAGAAACTCCTCTTTGCATACCGAAACGGTTACCTTAAAGAAATCAAAAACTAAAAAATTATTATTTTTTTTACGTTTGGTATTGTTCAGAAAAATAGTAAGTCGTATATTTGCGGCAAATTTCATAACAAACTAAAAACTGATACGCTATGAAGAAGTTTTACCTTATCGCTGCATTGAGCTTTTGCACAGCAATGGCTCAGGCTCTTATACTCAATCTGAGTACTTACGGTGGTACTGATCTGCAGAAATACGATGGTAAAACCTGCGATGTATCAGTAAATCGCTATACCATCACAGGTTGGAACACTATCTCACTTCCGTTTGC
>CACYGK010000064.1 GCA_902774005.1 uncultured Bacteroidales bacterium
CCCGGGCACGCCGATGGTACTGCACCGCAATGCGGGAGAGTAGGTCGCCGCCTTCTTTTTGAGGAGAGTCCTCTGCACAACGCAGGGGACTCTTTTTTTGTTTATAGATAAAAGTTTATAGATAATAGTTAGCGTTATCGTTATCGTTATTCGAACGAATACTGGGAGGTGTTTTTCAGTCCGAGGCGTCCCATGTATTTTTCGAGGGTTCCCATGACGGTGACGCATCTGCCTAGGTTGCCTGGATTGGCTTTGAGATTGAGTGCCTCGCGTGTTGCTTTGTACGAACTGCTTGTAGAGAGTTGTACGGCGATGCATTTTGTATAGTCAGTTTCGTTGGGACTATCTGCTAGTACGATGTTGGTTTCTTTTGCTCCGCTGCTGGTGAATGAGGTGGAGGAGATATTGTTTCCATTAATGAATCCTACGATGTAGCCTTTAACTTTACAGAGGGGGAGGGATGTCATGCTTTCCTTCTGCATGGCTGTAGTTACAGGACCTGTTATTTCGGAAACAGTAAATTGTGTTTTTGCAAGAATGTCAAGGCTTGTGTCTGTGTCAGAATCAGATGTATCGCCATTGTCTGTCCCGTCATTATTGTCCGTGTCGCTTCCTTCATCATTGTTATTGTCGCTTCCTTCATCGTTGTCATTGTCAGTTCCTTCGTCGTTGGTTTCATCTTCATCTGGCCATCCATCCTCCTCGTCGTCAAACTGATTGTCTTCATTGCCGACGTCGGTATTGCTTTCTTCGTTGTCTGTGTTTTCGTTGTTCTGATGTTCCCTGTAATATGTGTCGTAATCGAAGTCGTCTTTAAGAATTTCATACCTTCTTGCTTTGGTTATTCCGTTGGTTGACATGTAATTAGCTATAGTACCTAAAATCTTTACTTTATGTTTGAGATTTTCTGGTTTTGATGAGAGATTCAGTGCATTTCTTACTTTTTCCTTTTCGGTTGAAGTGTTGGATAGTTGTACCGGAACACAGTTTTTGAATGATGTTTCGAAGGGACTGTCGGCAAGGATGATATTTGATGCCTTGTTGCCTGCGGCGAATTTTGAGGATGACATACTTGAGCCGTTTACGTATCCGACGATGTAGCCGATAAGCCATATTTCTGAATCCGATTCAAAGTCGCCGTTCAGAATGTCGCTTACGGTCAGGGTGGGGCGGTTTAGTTCTTCGGAACTGTTCTCAGGATTTGTGTCCAGTTTTTCGCAGGCACAAACCAGAAATAGACAAAGCAATATGGATGAGATTTTAATTCGCATTATACACATAATATATATAGTACGTTGCAAATTTATGCATATAAAAGATTCTTTTGGCATAGAAATTAGATGTTATTTTGCAGTTTTTTGTAAAAAGTAGTATATTTGCACGATTTGAATCGTGTAAAAGCTGATGTTCGAACGCATTCAACATATTAAATACTTTGTTGTGCTGATGGCAATATTGATAGCTATCGGTTCACTTATCACCTCCCATTACCTGATTCGTGACCTTGAGGCAGAGGAGCGTGACAGGGTGGCGATATGGTCTGAGGCTATGCGTTCGCTCAATACGGCTGATGAGAATACAGATTTGAGTCTTGTTATCCGTGTGCTCAACGGCAACCATATCACTCCTGTCATTGTGCTGGACAAGGGAGGCGATGTACTTACGTTCCGCAATCTGGACCATAAGATACGTGCAGGAATGGACACTATTGCCTACGTGTCTAATCTGGCTTCGTCTTACAGGGCTGCAGGAAAGGAAATACGTATTGATACCCCCACCGAATATGCGCCTGACGACTATATAGTGGTATGTTATGACGAATCCATCATGCTGCGCCGTCTGGCTGTATATCCATACATCCAGTTGGGAGTAGTGTGTCTGTTTGTACTGATATCCATATTTGCCCTGTTTGCTACAGCCCGTGCCGAGCAGAATAAGGTGTGGGTGGGACTTTCAAAAGAGACGGCACATCAGCTGGGCACTCCTATATCCTCGCTGACTGCATGGGGCGAGGTATTGAGGGAAGCTTATCCTGACGACCCCTTGATACCCGAACTGGAGAAAGATGTGAAACGCCTGGAACGTATAGCAGAGAGATTCTCGAAGATAGGTTCGGTACCGGAACCCAAGCCGGAGAATATACTCGAGGTACTGGAGCGTGTCGTAGTGTATATGGATAAGCGTACAAGCAAGAAAGTGCAGATAACTACCCACTTCCCCGACACTCCTGTACGTGTCAGCATCGTAGCCAGTCTGTTCGAATGGGTGGCAGAGAACCTGTGCAAGAACGCCGTAGATGCAATGGGTGGTTCGGGTAAGATAGATGTATATGTAGATGAGACAGACAAGGAGGTGTTTGTAGAGATTTCCGATACAGGAAAGGGAATCCCCAAGAGCGACTTCCATTCTGTCTTTAAACCGGGTTTCACCACCAAGGAACGAGGGTGGGGACTGGGTCTGTCGCTTGCTAAACGTATCGTAGAGGAGTATCATCACGGAAAGATATATGTGAAGGACTCCGTGATAGGTCATGGTACTACGTTCCGTATCGAATTGCCAAAGAAGGGGTAGGGATAGGTGGTACGATTAAGTGAGCGTACCGTTGACTTCGCTAAAATTACTCACTTAATCGTAACGTTGACTACGTCGAAGTTAGGCTGCACCTCGGAAATAAAAATAAAAAGTCCATTTTATTTTGTATTTCGCTCGGTTTGCACTAACTTTGCACCCCAAATGAGCAAATTAGATGCCTATAAAGTAGATTTGGTGGATTCCCGCCTTCAGGGAAGCCGCTTTGAGTGGGATTTAGACGACAGTTTTTTTGCTGCAATCGACGGACTCATTCAGCACGGCAACATTCATACGACAGTGGAATGTCAGAATGCAGGTTCTACCTACAGGTTTCAGATAAGCTCAGTCGGAAAGGTCATTGTTCCGTGCGACAGGTGTCTTGCCGATCTCGAATTGCGGATTGAGACGACAGACGAACTCCTTGTACGTCAGGGCAGTGAATACTCCGATGAAGGTGACTGTGTGACAGTGCCTGAGGCTGACGGTTTCATTAACCTCGCACAGTTCATCTACGAATTCATAGCGCTCAGCATGCCGATTACGCTGACTCACGAACCTGGGAAATGTGACGAAGCGATGATGCTCCAGCTCAGCAAGCATCAGGTTGCCCGAAGCAATCAGGAGGATGAAGAGAGCGATGATTCGACAGACGTCGACGATGCTCCTATTGACGAGCGTTGGTCGGCGCTAATGCAATTAAAAAAGTAATAACAACGAACTTAAAAACTTTATAGAACAATGGCACATCCTAAAAGAAGACAATCAAAGACACGTACTAGAAAAAGAAGAACTCACGACGGCGCAGTAGCACCAACTCTTGCAGTTTGTCCAAACTGTGGTGAATTCTATGTATATCACACAGTATGCCCAGCTTGTGGTTACTATCGTGGTAAGATTGCAATTGTAAAGGAAGAAGCAATCTAAAAAACGCATTTTTCGGATGAAGAACATAAATGCAGTTATAACAGGAGTTGGCGGATGGGTTCCTACCTATATCCTCGACAATGACGAGATGGCAACCATCGTTGACACCTCGGACGAGTGGATAATGGAACGCATCGGTGTCAAAACCCGTCACATCTTGAAACCTGAAGAAGGTGCAGGCACATCGTTCCTGATGACCAGAGCCGTGCGTCAGTTGCTTGACAAGACAAAAGTCGACCCTGACACCATCGAGGCAGTCATCTGTGCAACGACAACGCCCGACTACCACTTCCCGTCTACAGCATCGCTTGTCATCGGCAATATCGGTCTGAAGAACGCATTTGGTTTCGATATGGAAGCAGCCTGTGCCGGTTTCCTCTATGCAATGGAGACTGGAGCTGGATTTATCCGTAGTGGACGATATAAGCGTATCATAATCTGTGGTGGCGACCACATGTCGTCAATGACCAATTACGAAGACCGTAACACCTGTCCTATCTTCGGCGACGGTGCAGCATGCGTGCTGATGGAAGCTACAGAGGAAGATTTCGGACTCATGGACAGCTACCTCCGTGTTGACGGACAGGGTTATGAAAACCTCCACATGGCAGCAGGTGGTTCAGCTCGTATGCCGAGTCACGAGACTGTCGACGAGCGTCTCCACTTCGTATACCAGGAGGGTAGGGCTGTGTTCAAGCATGCCGTTACCGACATGTCCGACGCCGTAGCAACCATTGCTGAGCGTAACAATCTGACAAAGGACGACATCGCATGGGTCATCCCTCATCAGGCAAACGTGCGCATCGAGAGTGCTGTGGCACGTCGTATCGGAGTAGAGGAAGACCACGTGATGATCAACATCGACCACATGGCAAACACCTCCGGTGGCACACTTCCGCTCTGTCTCTGGGAATACGAACCTCAGCTCAAGCGTGGTGACAAACTCATCTTCACGGCTTTCGGAGCAGGATTCACATGGGGCGCAAGCTACATGATATGGGGTTACGACGGCAGCAAATTTGCCGACAACCCACCTGAATTCTACAAGGAAGGCAAGATCAGTCGCGAAGAGTGGTACGCAAAACGTCAGAAGAAAGCATGACAAAACATAAATCCGGGTTTGTAAACATTGTAGGCAATCCGAACGTAGGCAAATCTACATTGATGAACCTCCTCGTCGGAGAACGCATATCCATTGCGACCTTCAAGGCACAGACAACCCGTCATCGAATCATGGGCATCATCAACGACGACGATGCCCAGATTGTTTTTAGTGACACCCCCGGAGTACTGAAGCCAAACTACAAACTCCAGGAGTCCATGCTTGCATTCTCCGAGAGTGCACTTCAGGATGCCGACGTACTTCTCTACGTCACCGACCCCGTGGAACAGGTGGATAAGAACAGCGACTTCCTGCGTAAGGTGCAACATCTCGACGTACCCATCCTCGTACTCATCAACAAGATAGACCTGAGCAACGAAAAGGATATAGTCCGACTCGTGGAGCAGTGGCACGAACTCCTGCCCAAAGCGGAGATACTGCCCATTTCAGCCCTTCATAAGTTCAACGTCATGCCCGTCCTGCAGCGCATCAAACAGCTCCTGCCCGAATGCCCGCCATACTTCGACAAAGACCAGCTGACCGACAAACCGGCACGCTTTTTCGTCTCTGAAATCATACGTGAGAAAATCCTTCTCTACTACGACAAAGAGATACCCTACTCAGTCGAAGTAGGTGTGGAGAGCTTCCAGGAGGACAAAACCCACATCCACATCAATGCCGTCATCTACGTAGAGCGCGACTCGCAGAAAGGCATCATCATAGGTCATCAGGGCAAGGCGCTCAAGAAAGTGGCAACCGAGGCACGTAAGAGTCTCGAACAGTTCTTCGGCAAGACCATCTACCTCGAGACCTTCGTCAAAGTGGATAAGGACTGGCGAAACTCCGACAAAGAACTTAACCTTTTTGGTTATAATCCAGAATAAAAAAAGACCCTGCGAGGGTCTTTTTTTATTTCTTCCGTTTAATCAGACTCTCAACAATCGAGAGCATCACGTAAGTGAAGAGTCCGGCAATGATACCATCGCTGATACTTCCCGTCACAGGCATGATGAGGATGGCGAGGAAAGCCGGGAACGACTCTACGGGTTTTGTAAGGTCGATATGTCTGATAGATGTGAACAGATAGAAACCAGCCATCACCATTACAGGAGCCGTAGCGGCAGTAGGGATGGCGAGGAAAAGCGGAGCAAAGAATAGACTGGCAAAGAAACCCAGTGCGATGACAAGAGCCGTCAGACCCGTTCTGCCACCTTCTGCCACACCCGACGCACTCTCGATATAAGTAGTCACCGTACTGCATCCCAGACATGCACCAGCCGACGTTGCAATCGCATCGCTCAGCATTATATTACGCATGTGGGGGATACGTCCGTCCTTTCGTATGAGACCCGAATTAGCCATCAGACCCACAACCGAAGCCAGAGTGTCAAACACATCAAAGAAAAGCATCGTCAGCACACACATCCAGAAATCGGGTGTCAGGATATCGTTCCAATCAAACTGCATACATAGCGGCATAGGGGAGGGGGGCATCGAAAACCACTGCTCCGGAGCCTTCGTCACACCCATCGGAATACCGATGATGGTAGTCACGATGATGCTGATGAGCAGTCCGCCCTTCACGTGGAACATATAACATACACCTGCTAGCAGCAGACCGATGATGAACAGTAAGGACGACGTCTCCGACAGATTTTCTATGTTATTGAAAAACGTACCTTCCGATAGCAGACCGCTGTTTCGGAAACCGATAAGTGCTATGAACAGACCGATACCCACAGCGATGGCATGTTTCAGCGAAGTGGGCACCATCTCGAACACCAGTTTCCTCACGTTGCTCAGACAGAGCAGGACGAAGAGCAGGCCCTCCACGAAAACGGCAGTCAGAGCGAACTGCCACGAATAACCCAGCGACAGACAAACCGTCTCGATGAAGAAAACCGAAAGTGTCAATCCGGGAGCCTGTCCGATAGGACGTTTAGCCACGAACGCCATCAGCAGAGTACCGATAGTAGCGGCAAGAGCCGTCGAAGTGAACAGCGAATCTACTGGGAACCCCTTATCTGCCAGTGGGGCATACATCACCGGATTCAGCGCCAGGATATAAGCCATCGTCATGAACGTAGTCAGTCCCGATATCAGCTCCATCTTCATACTGTGGCGTTGACTTGAGAACCCCACCATGGCAAGCGTCTTGTCTATAATAGTCTTCATGCGTTCTCTATATGGTCGTTACGAGTTGAATTTAGCAGGAACGATAAAGTCGAACTTAGCCCCCATTGTATAGTCGGTATCGAGATTGAGCGAACCTCCGAGCCGCTGGGCAATCATACGTGCCAATGGCAGTCCGAGACCCGTTCCCTGAATGAAACTGTCAAGTTTCGTAAACCTCTCGAAGATATACTCCTTCTTGTCAGCTGGAATGCCAGGTCCCGTATCGGTAACGCTGAAATGCAGCATATCGCCTACCAGACCCACCGACAGCGTGATGCTACCCTTAGCGGTGAACTTAGCCGCATTGTTCAGCAGTCGTGACAGAACGATACCGATTAGTTTCGGCGACGTGTTGACAATCAGTCCGTCGCTCACCTTGCACTCCGTCCTCAGTTCCACCTCGGGTGCCACCCTCGGACTTACACCCGTCTCAGCCTCCGACAGCAGGCTCAGCACCGGACAGTCCTCCGTCGTTGGCACGTCCGCATTGCTCTCCATATCCGAAATCAGAATCAGGTCGTCAAGGATATCCGTCAGCAACTGCGTACCCGTCTGGATATGCTTACCGATATCGTTTCGTTCCTCATCGCTCAGTTCGATGTCCGACATATTCAGCACCTGCGAGAACCCGCTAATCGCATTTAGCGGGGTGCGCACCTCGTGCGTCACACTGTGCAGGAACGCCGTCTTGGCTTGCAGCGCAGCCTCTGCCCGGTCACGGGCCTCAGCCAACTGCTTGTTCTGAGCCACCACCACATTCTTTTCGCGCCTCAGCTGCATGTTCTTCACCTCCAACCGGTGTCCCCATCGGCTGTTCAGTACGATGAACACCAGCATCGCCACGATACCGAAAATCATAACCAGTCCGCCCGAAGTGAACCTCGACCGCTGTTGCAGCAGCCTGTTCTCCTCCTTCAGCAGCTCCAACTGCTTCACAACCGTTGAGTCATTGACCATTGACCATTGACCGTTGACCGTTGAGTCATTGACCATTGAACATTGACCGTTGACCATTAGCGGTAAGCTAAACAACAATATATATATAAAATACCTCATTGAGAATAAAAAATCGAAATGACTCTAGAATAAAGTTCACTTTGCAAAGGTAAGTCAAAAACTCAGTCCGCACTCATGTCATAAATCCAAAACTGCCCGTGATGTAAAAAAACGCTCTGCAAACACCAAAAATGGCATAATTTTTCATCTTTTTTTCTTTTTTGATGAAAAATGATTTCAAATAAATGCTTTGTAATTTTGTGAAGATACTGAAAACCTATATTTTTGCAGGGTAAATACTAATATCATTAAAACC
>CACYGK010000065.1 GCA_902774005.1 uncultured Bacteroidales bacterium
GGAGCCACTCCTGAGTATCTGTTTACGGAGTCGGGTAAAACCGTCACTACTGTCAGGGATGCTCTGAGCGAAAACAAAAAGATGCTTCAGAACGAGTACGAAAACAAAGGTCTGCGTGGTTTCCTGGCTGTCTGCCGCATGGAAGACCCCACTGCCGACCTGAAGCCGCAGTTTGCCTACGAAAAGCTGCTACAGCAGTACGTTGAGGATTTGGAGAAGATAGATGACAAGATGGAACCTGTAGCCCGTTTCAACAGTGCTGTAAAGGAGGCTGAACGTCTGCTGAGTGAGGGTAAGGCAAAAATCCGTACCCTTAACGCACGCAATATGGCACAGTACATTCTTACCATGTTGCTTGCCGTAGTTCCTGCCGCATTGCTGCTTGCCATGCTGGTATTCTCTATCATCGAGAATCCGCTTGTCGATACCAATTCACTACACTTGCAGAACTATATCTGGACAGTGGGTCTGGTGCTGGGTGTTGGTGTCTATATACTGAACCTGAGCAGTGGTGAGAATATCGGATGTCTTGCGTCTCTCATAGGAGGAGTAATACTGGCTGCGATACTTTATTTCCTGGTGAGGTTCCTCGGACAGTTCATCCTCTACTTCTATGCGTTCGTGGTTCTGGTCGTACTGGTATTCTTCAGCCTGAAGACCATATTCTCGCCGAGCGTATATGCTACCCGTGCACGCAAGTTCACAAAGCCAGGATTTGAGGAGAAAGTGCTTGAACCTCTCTATTTCGCTTTCACCGATGAGGAAGTCTTTGACTCTTCGCTCAACGGAGCTTTCAACGACGAGGAGATGCTGAACTGGAAGGGAGATCTCCGCGTCCGTCGCATCTTCATGTTAATATTCATCGGAGTGGTATGGTTCCTGATGCTCTTCAGCATGCTGATTCCTAAAAGCGAACGTTTCAACAGCTTCACGGCTCCGATTATCGAGCGATGGTTCGGTGGCTCTTCGCAGGAGGAAGAACCTACGATAGAGCCTTATCTGCTCCAACCGCTTCAGAAGGGTGACAAGGGTGAAGAAGTAGTGAAACTTCAGACGTTCCTGCGAGAACATGGTTATACCAGAAATCGTGCCGACGGTGATTTCGGTCCAGGTACTGAGAAAGTTGTAAAAGCCTTCCAGGAGGCAGTGGGTCTTGAAGTAACAGGTATCGTGGATGAAAAAACAATAGAAGAGATAAGTAAGATTGTTGCAGCTGAAAACGAGGCGAGGGCGGCTGAAGAAGAGGAAGAGCCGGTTTCACCGGTGAAATCGGAGCAAACTGCTAAACCTGAGACGAAACAGAAACCTGCAGAAGAGCCTAAACCCGCAGAGGAACCGAAACCAGCGGAAACTCCCAAGCCCCTGCCGGAACCTCAGGCAGAACCGGCTCCTGCCCAATCGGATGTCCCTTCTGTCACACTCGACGATCTTATTAAAATGACTAATCAAAAACAATAATCCATAAAGACACAACTATGAATTGTAAAAACTGTGGAAAAGAAAATCGCCAAGAGGCTCTTTACTGCCGCTTTTGCGGAGAGCCTATGGCACAGGAGATTACGCAGAAGGGACTTATAGGAAAGGATTCCATAATCCCTCTACTCGATGACCTTGACAATAAGTTGCAGGTGGCGAAGGAGGTGACAAAAAACGGCACACGCATCGGGCTCGACTGCCTCATCCTTGGTGACTCCGGTACGGGAAAGAACTTCATTGCCAACCTCATCATTCAGAAGATGATGGCAAGCGGAGTAGTAAAACAGCCAGCACAGAAAGTAGATGCTGCCGAATGGGACGAATTTATGAACGACTTCGATAATAAAATTTCGGCGCTGAAGGATGGCATCCTGCTCATTACCAACGCGCAGAAACTGCTGCCAAGAGAGAAATCGAACGATGTAAACCGTCTCGACAAGCTCTTTTACCGTATGAGCAAAAACGAAGGAGTCCCTATCGTGCTGCTGTGCGGCTTGCAGACCGACATGCTGGCATTCATAGAGCACAATAAAAACGTGTCACGCCTGTTCGAACTCGAATTCCGGCTCGATGCCTTCAAAATTGCCGACCTTACGGAACTCTGTCTCAATATCTTCCATGAGACCTACAATTTGAAGACATCCGACGACCTGCCGAGGAAACTCAATGCCCACTTCGGGTGGTTCATGCGTCAGAAAGACATCAGCTACCTGAACGGACACCTTGCCGAGAATGTGGCAGAGTCAGTCTATGTGAAGGTGGCGCTCCGCTCCGACAAGACCGTAGTTGCCGACGACATCGACACAGCCAGATGCTTCATCCCCAAGACGGAGGAGCAGATTATGGCCAACCTTGACGAATACGTGGGTCTGCATAGCGTCAAGGAAGAGATAAAAGCCATCGTGAAGAATGTGAAGCAGCGTAAGGAGAGCGGTGTGAAGGACCGTCTGCTTCGCGACCACTACCTTTTTACTGGTAATCCGGGAACGGGTAAGACTACTTTTGCACGTATCTTCGGTGAGGTCCTTAATTCTATCGGTGCCCTGCCTACAGGACAGTTTGTTGAAGTTTCTGCAAAGGAACTCATCGGACGATACGTTGGTGATACCGAAGAGAATGTGAAGAACTATGTCAACAAGGCTATGGGTGGTGTTCTTTTCATCGATGAAGCTTACGCATTGAACCAATCTACCGGTAGTGCCGATGGCGGCGGTAGTTTCGGTTTGGATGCTGTCAATACCCTTATCACCCTATTGGAAAACCGCAAGGGTGAGTTCGTCTGCATCATGGCTGGATATACCAAGGAGATGAACGATTTTGTACGCATGAATCCTGGTATTCCTTCCCGCTGCAACGTGACGATAGAATTCCCCGACTATAGTGCACGTGAGCTCGAAACGCTTTTCCGTATGATGTTGGAGCGCAATTCAGAACGTACGATATTCACCCTCGACCCCAAGGCGGAAGAGATGTTGCCAAAGGTGTTCGACAGGATGTACCTTAAGCGTTCCGATACCTTCGGCAATGCCCGCGAAGTACGTAACCTCTTCGACCTTGCCGTCAAGCGCCATCGTCTGCGCGAGGCAACCGACGATGTTCTTACCTATGCCGACATAGTAGGGGAGGAAGCTACCGAAGGCATTTCCGTAGATGAAATCATGAAGGAGCTGGACGGTTTCGTAGGTATGAACAGTGTGAAAGATGCCATTCGCCGCATTGCTAAGGAGATATCCGTCCAGCAGCAGCTCATCGAAATGGGCGAGGCTGCAGAAGGACTCACCAAGTACAACTTTATACTTACGGGAAATCCAGGAACGGGAAAGAGCACTGTGGCACGCACCTTCGGAAAGATATTCAAAGCGCTGGGCGTGACGAGTACCGATCGTGTCACGGAGAAAGTGCCCAAAGATATTATTTCAAAATTCGTCAACGAGAGCGACAAGTTCATGGACGATGCCATCAATGAAGCTATGGGCGGAGTGTTATTCCTCGATGAGGCTTACGACCTCGAGCCGATGGACGAAGGCGGGCGCAGTACGTCGAGCGAGGGGAAGAAAGCCGTGCAGACTCTTATGACCCGCATGGAGAATGAGGCTGGCAAGTTCGTCGTCATCTGTGCAGGCTATCCCAAGGAGATGGCAACTTTCATGAACTCCAATCCTGGTCTTAAACGCCGCTTCTCGCATACCATCCACATCGATGACTATACAGCCGATGAACTGCTGGAGATTTACGAACGGGCTGCAACGGCAAGGAAGTATAACTTTACGTTGGCTGACGATGCCGTGCGTATGAAAGCCCTTAATATGTTCCGCAGCATGGTGGCTATGAAGGATGAGAAGTTCGGCAATGCCGGAGAGGCAATGAAGAAAGTTGCAGAAACCAAGACTAATATCAACAACCGTATAATGTCCATTCCTCAGGACCAATGGACTCCGGAACTGCTTCATACCGCTGTGCTTGAGGATATTCCATACGAAGAGCCGGAGCGCGTATCGATAGATGAATGTCTGGCAGAACTCAACCAACTCATCGGCCTTACGGGAGTTAAGACAAATCTCACAAAACTTGCCCATACTATAAATAATGAGATAGAGAGTGCTAGGCTGGAGAATCGCCGCCCCGAGATACCCCTGGGTCACTACCTCTTCTTGGGTAATCCGGGAACGGGTAAGACCACCGTGGCGCGTCTCATGGGTAAAATACTCTACTCAATGGGAGCCCTTCCATCGCCCAACGTAGTTGAGGTTGATAAGTCGAAGATGATAGGTCGCTTCATAGGCGATACCGAAGCCATCACATCCCACCTTATCGACTCGGCAATGGGCGGAATCCTCTTTATTGACGAGGCATACCAGCTGGCAGATGGGTACGGCAATGGCAAGGGCTTTGGAAACGATGCCCTTGAAACTCTTGTGAAACGTCTCGAGGACGATCGTGGCAAGTTCGTCTGCATCGCAGCAGGCTACACTAACGAGATGGAGTCGTTCATCAGCGAGAACAGCGGATTTGAAAGCCGTTTCCCGGCGCGTAACCGTATTATTTTTGAAGACTACACCCCCGATGAGCTGTTCCAGATATTCATGATTCATGCCAACAAGGGTGGATATATGCTCGACCCAATGGCAGAGAATGCAGTACGCGGAAAACTCACCATGATGTACAATAACCGTGGTCGCTCGTTCGGCAACGGACGCGATGCCCGAACCCTCTTCGACGAGGTGAAGAGCAATCTGGCAGCCCGTCTTGCCGAAGAAGGCGGAAGCCATACACTCGAAGAACGTAAAACAATAAAGATGGAGGACGTATTATGATACAATGCCCTGACTGTAGAAATATGATTCCCGACGATAGCGCTTTTTGCGACCAGTGCGGGAAAGAACTGAAATGGTGCCCTGAATGCAAACGACCAAAACGTGGCACAGAATGTCCGGTATGTGGTAACGACTTGATACCTGGAAGTAAATATCTCTCAATGCTTGAAAGCGGAACTCCTTTTCCAAGCCAGTCTCCATCCCAGTCGCAATCCACATCTGAAAACAGGCCTCAGCCTCAGCCCGCGGCACCCCAGTTTGCAATGCCGTCTAAACCGCAGGGCACGGCAGTTGGTGCATCCCAGCCGATGATGCTTGTTGGAAACGGATGGAGCCTTGCTCTAAAAGAAGGCCCGTTCGGACGTAACGGAGGAATATGGCCTGAACTTGGAAGTTGTCAGTATGTGTCTGGAAGCCATGGTGTTATTTCCCGCGATGTGGCCGGATGGAAAATTACGGATATAGGTTCTACCAACGGAACATTTATAAACGGATCACGTCTTACTCCGAATACACCTGCTACTCTAGTCAAAGGCAGTAAGTTAGTAATTGCAACCATAGAATTTACAGTAGTATGAGAATCGAAATAGATGCCCTCTGTTATAAGGGACTCGTGCGTGACAACAATGAGGACGCACTCTCCGTAGGCGGTTTCGTGGTTCGTGACAACTCGATTGCCCTGACGGTCGAAACTACCGATGACGGCTCTTTTTACCTGCTGGTTTCCGACGGCATGGGCGGACATGAAGACGGAGAAGTGGCAAGTATGTTCACATTTGAGGTCATTAAGGAGAAGTTCGAGCAGCACCTTATCAGCACCGATAACTTCGAAGACGACATACGTATCACGACCCGCAACATAGCCAAGCGTCTCAACCTTATGGCGGCTGAAAAAGGACAGCAACTTCCTATGGGTTGCACCCTCACAGGTGTCATATGGCATTACGGACATGCATGGCTTATAAATGCCGGCGACAGCCGCACCTACCGCCTGCGCAACGGAATACTCCGTCAGCTCACTACCGATGAGACCGAGCGTGGCGTTACTGGCGACCCCAATGCCAGCAAACTCCTTCTGAACTGCCTTGGTGGCGGTTGCGAAGGTTTTTTGGCGATTAGCAACCTTGATGGGAAACTCCTTGAAGACGATGTTCTGCTCATCTGTTCCGATGGCCTGTGCGACATGGCTACGAACGACCAGATAGAATCTGCCATTGTAGGGGGAGCCACCGCTGCCGACCTCTATCGCATTGCTTGCGAAGGTGGCGGGGTGGATAACGTATCAATAATCCTTGCAAGACTATCATGATAATCCTCTGAAATTTTTTAAAACGACTTCGTAAATTAATGTGGAGTCGTTTTTTTTGCGTTACCTTTGACTTCGCTTCGCTCCGTCGAAGGTACTCCCGTTGACCTTCGGTCTTTCTCGGATGCGACTCGGCAATGTTCAAAAAGCGATTTTTGGCATTGCACTCGCTGCTCCCTCGGTTCGGGAAAGCCAATAAATGAAAGCATGAAAATAATTTTCCGCTTTCACTCTTTGGTTTTCCGCTCACTTAACCATACCTTTGCACACTGAAATTATGTAATTAATGTGATTGGTTATGATGAAAAGCGTAACGGATATTCTGAATAGTACGAAGGAGACATTGTTTTCGTTCGAGGTGTTGCCACCGGTTAGGGGAAAGAGCATTGAGCAGATTTACGGTACTATCAACCGGCTGATGAAGTTTGAGCCGGCTTTTATTGAGGTGACGACCCACCGTTCGGACTATACGTACAAGGAGGTGGCTCCGGGACAGTATAAGAGGGTGGAGGAGAGACTGCGTCCGGGTACGGTGGCGATTGCATACGCTATAAAGCAGAAATATGGAGTGCCGGTGGTGCCGCATGTAATATGTAGTGGATATAGTCAGCAGGAGACGGAGTATGAGTTGCTTGATTTGTCGTTCCTCGATATGAAAGATCTGCTGATTCTGAGAGGGGATAAATCGAAGCAGGATTCGAAGTTTATACCGAAGGAGGGTGGACTGAGCTATGCCAACGAGTTGTGTGAACAGGTAAACCGTTTTAACGAGGGACATCTGTTGTACGATGAACTGCGTGAGATGGGTGATGAACGTCCGTTTACTTACGGTGTGGCTGGATACCCCGAGAAGCACGAGGAGGCAATGAGTTTTGCTTCTGACCTTAGAGCGTTGAAGCGTAAGGTGGAACTTGGTGCAGGATATGTGGTTACGCAGATGTTTTTCGATAATGCGAAGTTCTTCAGGTTTGTGGACAGATGTCGCGAGGCTGGTATCACGGTGCCTATCGTTCCAGGACTGAAACCGCTGGGTACGCAGAATCATATCACTATGCTGCCACGGACATTCCGTGTGGATTTCCCCGATGAATTGGTGGAAAAACTGGAACTTTGCAAGACGAACGAGGATGTGAAGAA
>CACYGK010000066.1 GCA_902774005.1 uncultured Bacteroidales bacterium
TGACACTTTGAAAAACGATTTTGACCAAATGACCAAATGACCAAATGACCATAAAGTCTGACTGTCTTCTCTCTTCCTAAACATAGGCAGAAAGGGTCTCTATTACGCTTTTATCACGCGCCTGCTGCGTATTTACGTGTTCAGCGCCTCGTCGCGACATCGCGCCCGCGAGATAACATTGACAATTTTTTTTATTATTTGAACATCTAAAAACGCTAAACACTCGAAAGTTATTTTAAGACAAAAAACCAAAATAACCCCACTCCGATATGTAGGTGCTTCGCACCCTTGACGTCCAGGTTTGCTTTATGCCTGTAAGCAAGTACCTTGGTTGCCTTCGGCTTACTCGACGCGACTCGGCATAGTGTAAGTAAACTTACCTCTGCGCTCGCTGCTTTCTTGTTTCCGTCATAAACCATCCCTTAACGTCAACTCTTGCAGAGTATTACATATCGAAGCGGCAAAAACAGCGTTTAAGCGAGTACAGAGTCAAATCGTATTTGAACTATGTCGAACCGAGGGAGCAGCGAGGGCAATAGCGAAAGTTTACTTTCAGGCATTGCCGAGTCGCGTCCGAGGAAGACGAAGTCAGCCCCGTAGCTGTTTAGCCAAAGGCAACACAACGGTTCTTCGAACCTCAAAAAAGCGATTAAGCGAGTATAGAGCTAAGTTTACTTAAGCTATGTCGACCCGAAAGAGCAGCGAGTATAATCGTGCTTGCATGAATTATCGAGTCGCGTTTGAGGAAGACGAAGTCAGCCCCGATAGCGTTTCGGCGAAGCCAACAAACATTTTTTCAACGCTAACGTTAACGATAACCTTAACCTACCCCCTGGTTACGAGTATATCAGGGACAGGACATTTGATACGTTGAGTCAAATGTCCTGTCCCTATGATTCTTAATCGCAAAACATCTGTCGGAGAACCTCCTGCAAGGATGCAGTCTCGTTGGCGGTGAGTTCTGCTATGCGTTTCTTTAATCGTCGTTTATCAACTGTGCGAATCTGGTCGGTGGCAATCTCCCCATCGCGTCCCATGAGATGGCAGCCTACACGATATGGATAACCATGAACGGACGAAGTGATAGGAATAATAATAACAGTATCAAGATGGTCGTTCAGTTCTTTCGGACTGACGATAACACAAGGACGAACCTTCTGCATCTCAGCGCCTATAGTTGGATTCAGGTCTATCCAATAAACATCAAACTGCTTTACCATTGCCAGTCCTCCATCTTCTCATCATCGAAAAAATCAGCAACCATTAACTTATCCTCTCCATCGATGTGTGCCTGTTTTGCGGCAGCTGTCCATCCGGCACGTGGGGCGCCGACTTGCTGAACTTTTACAAGCCCCTTTACAAAGGCCAGAACCTTCTCCAATGCCGATGGAGTGTCAAGAAGCGGATTCATCTCGCGGAACAGTTCCGCACGTAGTTCCAGTGTACTCATAACTAATAATATATTTTGCTGCAAACTTACGGATTAATGAGAAAATATCAAAAAAATCTTGTTTATTTTTACTTTCCACCCAGTAAACGCTAACCGCGAACCGCTAAACGTTCAATATTTATCTTGTTGATTTTCTGTTTGTTACAAACCTGTTTTGACACACGTACCCCCGAAACAACACGATATGACCATTTGCTATTGCACAACATTTATAATATTCGTACCTTTGTATTGTATTAGAAGAAAGACCCTCTCGAGATACCCCCGACCTCGTGTTGAGCCGAAGCTTCTACGCTAAAGCTGCGATACCTTCGGAACGACTGAGGCCAACGTCTTCGGAATTGACAGATTCATCAATTCCCACAGACGCCCCTTAAAGGGGGACGGCCGTAAAAAATTTCATGAAAAACACTGGGCTTTTGACTGATAACAAGCAACTCTATTACTAACCTTGACCTGAACAACCATCCCCGACCTCATCAAGCGCGTGCGCATCATCTTCATTCCGACTCCGTCAACCAAGAAGGACATGGACGAATGTGCCAAGGTAATCACCGAGAATAAGTTCGCACTTCCGCATTGATAATTGAGAATTGAGAATTGAGAATTGATAATTGGCGATTGACCACTTTAACTCCTAACTAAAAAACAGCCTCGCATTAAGTTGCGGGGCTGTTTTTGTTTGTGATTGTATTTCGTGCCTTTAGAATATTTTGTAGGCAACTCGTACGGAGAGGTTTGGCCATGCTTTCAGCCAGGAGATGGCGCCGGTGATGCCGGAGTTGCTGCCTGACGATTTGATTTCCGTGTCGTTGTTGAGCAGGAATTTTGGTGTGCCCCAGAAGAGGAGACCGAGGTCGACTGCTACGCTGACACGGTGGTTCTTTGCAAGGTGCTGACCGAAACCGATGCCGATATATGGTTTTACGGCGTTGGTCTTCATGCGTACGTCGACGTTTCCGTCTTTGTCGGCTGTGAAGACGTAGTCGCCGAATTTAAGTCCGATTGGCGGATAGTTGGTGTGGAAGAGACGGTTGTAGTCTTGTACTTTCTGATTGGCGTCGTAGAGGAAGCCAAGTGCTCCGTCGTTGGTGTTCTGGAAGTGGATGAAGGTCTGGCTTCCGAAGAAGAGTCCGGCAGAGAAGTAGAACATGTGCTCTTTGAACGGGTGTACTTCGCCGAGTATGAAGAAGTTCCAGAAGCGTGGCTTTACCTGGAGTTCTATCTTGTCTTCCATTTTCGAACGGCGTACGGCGTCGTCTTCTACCATACTGGTCTCGGTGACTTCGGTGGCTGTGTTGATTGCCTTGAAATTGATGTTACCTACACCCCAAGAGGAGAATCCGGCACGAACGGTAACTATCTTGCAGACTGGCATGGCTGCGTCGATACCAAAGCCCGAAAGTCCGGTGAAAAGACCTACAGAGAGGTGGTTGAACAGGCCGTCCTCGGCACGTAATTTTTCGGCACGCTGGGCATTGGCTCCTGCAGCCGTAAACATAATAGCGAAGAGAATGATGAGTCTCTGAATATTGTTTTTCATATCTTTAGCCGTTAGATGTTATTTGAAGTATGAATAGTTTGACTTGATGAGCAGGTTGGTGAGCGACTGGCTCATTGAACGGATGCCGTAGAGGTAATCGCTGGTGTATGGTGTGCCGCCGTTGATGACGCAGTGGATATAGTCGTGACAAGCCATGTCCATTGGCATGATACCTACGGGACCTTTATTCTCAAGCAGGTCGGCGATGACCAGCGGATGGATGATGGCTGCATTGGTGAGGTATCCGCGTGGTGATACTTCGGTGTAGCCTGATGTGTGGTTGATAATCCATGTGTTGTTGTCGGCTGCGATTTCAGCACGTGCACTTGCCATCATGTCGATGACGGTCTGCTTCTTGTTGTCCAATCGTTTCTGATTGTTGGTCTTGAAGTAGTCCTGTACGAAGAGTGTAGCGTCGGGAGATGTGTCAACGGTGTTGTTGATCTTGAAGATGCCGCAGTTGCGCTGAGCTGTAGGATCGAGGTTTTCGTTTATGTCAGCATCCTCATCGGTCCATGTGCAGTAGATGACAGGGTAGTTCTGAGTTTTGTAAGTCAGGTTGCGCAGGTCGTAGCGGCTTACGAGCAGTATCTTTCCGCGCATGTCGTTGACTGTGATTCCAGGCTGCCAGTTGGTTACGAACAGTCCGGCATATTTCGTCTTGTCTATCAGTACCTTGCCGAGAAGGTTTACCCAGTCGCTCTGGTTCTCAAGACCATTGTCGGCTTGCAGTTTGACGATGAAGAACTCTTTCGGATGGCCTTTCAGGTATGTGTGTATCTGGTCGAGTGCCTCTTCGAGGGTGACGTTGATTTCGCTGATACCATGTGCCAGACGCAGGATTTTCTTTTCTTTCGGGTCGGTCTGCAGTGTGTCGATGCTTACTACAGGACGGATGTCGAAGAAACGTATGCCGTGTTCCATCTGTTCCTGAAGTGTTGACACCTGACTGATGGCTGTAGCGTTGAAGATGTACTCGAGAGTGGGCTGGTAGAATCCCATACCTGTCATGGTGTCGTGGGTTCCGGGAATACTCAGCTGACACACCTTCGTGTTGTCCTTAATCATTTTCAACCAGTCGGAGGTCGGTTCTTCCAGGTCATATTTATAATAAATAGTGTCCTGATAGCCCTCAGAGAAGATGTACGGTGAGTTGAGAGAGGTTTTTTTGTCGTAAGCGGAATCGATGTCTTCCTGCTCACAACTGTTAAGTGCCAGCATGGCTGTCATTGCCATGAATGCATAAATTAGTTTTCTCTTCATAGAATTTGATATTAAAGTTTTTAAGTATTTTAAGTATTTGAATTTATTCGGTATCGGGAATGATGTGCAGATCGCACTGTGGGAACGGAATCGAGATACCTGCAGCGTTGAGTGCGTTGTACATTACTTCAGGTGCGCGGTCGGCATATGCGATGCGCTCAGCAGCCAGGATGTACTGCTTGACGACGATATCAACGCCGCTGTCGCCAAATTCTCCGAATACCACATAGATGCCTTTGCTCGGCTCCACGATTTCGCGTCCGTAGGCATCTTTGGTGCGCATCACCTGCAATGCCTCCACAAGTACTTCGCGTGCCCGCTGCAAGTCGGTTCCGTAAGCCACGCTGACATGCAGTTTGAGGAGCTCGTAGGAGTCGCTCTTGGTGAGGTTAGTGAAACTCTTGGTAAACAGATCTGAGTTGAGGAAGGAGACGGTGACTCCGTCGATGGTCTCGACTTGTGTGCTCTGGTAATTGATGTCGGTTACGGCACCACGCACACCGTCGCACTCAATCCAGTCGCCAACCCTCAAGCGTCCGCCCATGAGCTGGATGCCGTAGACAAAATTGTTGATGATGTCCTTCAGCGCGATACCGATACCGGCTGACAGACCTCCTGCGATAAGTCCCAGCGAACTGGTAGGTACTCTCAGGGTGATGATGAAGATGTAAATGTAAATAAACCAGATGGATACGCTGATGAGGCTGTTGCCCAAAGAAAGGTTTATCTCATTGCTGCGGATGGTCTTCTTATTGTACTTGCGGAGGAAACGTTTGTACTGGAACTGCTGCCAGATGGGGTGGATGGCTTTGTTCAGGTAACGGAACACGAAGAAGAGTGACGCAAGCAGCAGCAGGTCATACAGGGACACCCTGAATCCGTCCTCTCCGGAATGCTGGATGAAAGGCTCCACGAAAATCTGACGATACAAGTCGTTGAACTCGAAGATGTTCAATGCCCATCGGATGCACAGAGGGAAGGATGCCAGCACCATCAGTGGAACGACGACATCACGTATCAGGTCGTAGAACCATGTAGCGAAAAACAGCAGGTTATCCTTTGCCGCACCCAATAAGAAGGAAATATGTGCCCTGTATTCAGCCATTCGCTTGTCCAACCTGGTCTTCTTGTACCAAATCAGCAGGTGCCATACGGAGACGATGATGAGAATGGCGGTCAACAGGAAATACCACCACACCAGGATGATGAGTGCCAGGAAGATGTAACCTGCCCAGCTGATGAGCATGGCAATGGTGGTTACCGCTAACGAGCACCAGCCAATGGTGGCATCGGACTTGTCCGTCTTCCCGCTCCGTTGCAGGTTGGATGTCAACTGCCACACCGCCATGAAGAGCAAAAGTGGTGGGAAGATGAAGTTCAGGAAAGCGTTGGGCAGGAAAAGCACGCGGCAACTGATGACAAATATTGCTGTGAAAATGGTGGGCAGGTAGTTTCGGATGCCATGTTTCAGCTTGTCGGGTTTCAGGCGGATGAGCTGTGCCGTCGTAATTGCCATGAGCAGCCAGATAAAGGTGTGCATAAGGACGATAGCCTTTGCCGCCCTGTCGTCGGCAGTGGTTTCATAACTGAGGAATATAAACAGGATACAGCCCAGGAGAAGTGCTATATAACGTATCTGTTCCTTAGCTACTTTACGGCTAAACGGTTTGATGAACCGGTATGCGGGAAGCATCAGCAGTGCGGCAATGCCCCACAGGATGAAGAAAGAAATGATGTAAATCACGAGATAGAACAGCATTGCCGAGTTTTTGATGCGGCTGTCCTTTATCGATGATTCGTCTTCGTTTGCCAGTTGATCGAGGAAATTCGATGTGAACCGCTCTCTCATCGCAATCTTCGCCTGTCGCCAATAGTCTCCTGGATTCTTCAGAATCTGTATCCAGGGTATCTGACCTTCCACGAACACGTTGTGCTGCAGGTACTTGTAGTACTCCAGTGCGTAGTCGTTGGATTCCTTCATGCGCAACCAAGCCTCGATGTAGTAGGTACTGTCAGCCATTACGATGTCGCGAGTCTGTGCATAGATAGTTAGCAGTCGGGAAGCATAGAAGAGGCACGAGTCGCGTTCCGCCTGACCTATTTCGCTCAACACGAACGGCGAATTGCTTGTCACATCCGTTGTGTCCTGTGCTGTTCCGGATTCCTCAGCGGTTTTCTCCTGCTCTGCCTTGAGACCGGCATTGTGCGTCAGACGGGCAGCTGCCGTATCAGCAGAACCGGCAAGGCTGTCTCCTGCCAGCGAATCCAACGCTACTATGGCCATTAAAATGTCTGCCTGCTCATTGAGGTCCTGTTCCAGAAGACTTTCGTTGTTCACCAGATGGGCATCCAACGAGTCGTTGTGGTAGGCGAGACTGTCAGGCACCAGGTTCACTTCCTTCAACTCAGGCGGGAGTCGTCGGAGCGATTCTATCAATCGGGCACAGCGATTGATTTCGATGTTCAACTTCGTCACGATACGGTCGTAAGGGGTACGATTCCGGTTGAAATCCCCGTACTCCTTGGTTACTCGCTCCAAAGCATAAATGATATCGAAGGTATAATCCTGTTTTTGGGAATACAGCATCAGCGACTGGTCGTTGCATTTCTTGGCAATCTCCACCATTTTTTGGTGCTGCTGGTCGTAATACGCCTTCAGATCTTCCTGCGTCTGAGCAATCTGGTGGTAATCATGACTTAATTCCCGTCGCAGATTTGCCAACGTGGCATCCAGGTTCATACCCGTAAATACTCCCAATGCCGGCATTGCTACAATCAGCAATGCTGCAAGGATACAATATACTTTTCGCTTTGTCATAGTGTTTTTAATGTGTTATAAAGGTAAGCCGTAAGCTTTCGTCTATCCGCAAAGGTAGTAATATTATTCGATAACCAGCAAATGGGCAGGAAGAATTTTTTCAGAATGATAAGAAAAAACGAAATTATTTTGCATATTGCCAACGTTGCCTTATCTTTGCAGCGCAAAGCGCTGCGAAACCGCAGTTACAGTTAATATAGAATTTAAAATGTCACAACTGGAACCACTTATTTCTGACCTTGCGCTGATTCTTATCTGCGCTGGTGTCATGACTCTTCTTTTCAAGGGCCTCAAACAGCCTATCGTTTTGGGCTATATCGTAGCAGGTTTTCTTGCTTCGCCGAATATGCCTTATATGCCAAGTGTCACTGACGGACACAGCGTACACGTATGGAGCGATATAGGTGTTATCTTCCTGCTGTTTGCCCTTGGTCTGGAGTTCTCATTCAAGAAAATACTGAAGATGGGTGCGGCACCGATCATTGCTGCTTTAGCCATTATCATCGCTATGATATACGTAGGTGGACTCACAGGACACCTCTTCGGATGGAGCGATATGAACAGTCTTTACCTGGGTGGCATGCTGGCTATGTCGTCGACTACGATTATCTTCAAGGCCTTTGACGACATGGGACTGCAAAAGGAGCGCTCCTCATCCCTTGTACTCAGTGTGCTCATCATCGAGGATATCCTTGCCATCGTGCTGATGGTTATGCTCTCGACAATGGCTGTCAGCAAGGAATTTGAAGGTACGCAGATGCTTACGTCTATCCTGAAGTTGGGATTCTTCCTGGTTTTATGGTTCGTTGTGGGTATTTATCTCATTCCTATCTTCCTGAAGAAGGTAAAGCCGCTGATGAACGATGAGACGTTGCTCATCACGTCTCTTGCCCTCTGTTTCGGTATGGTGGTGTTTGCCTCTGCTGTAGGTTTCTCTGCTGCATTCGGTGCTTTCGTCATGGGTAGCATCCTGAGTGAGACGCTCGAAGGAAAGAATATAGAGCATTTGGTAAACCCTGTAAAGAATCTCTTCGGTGCTATCTTCTTCGTGTCTGTCGGAATGATGGTAGATGTGAATCTCATCATTGAATATATAGTACCTATCCTGTGTATTGTTGTTGCCATCATGTTGGGTCATACGATACTGAGTACGGGTGCGTTCATTATCTCAGGTCAGAGTCTGAAGACTTCCATGAAGTGTTCGTTCTCGCTGACTCAGATTGGTGAGTTCGCTTTCATCATAGCCAGTCTGGGTACGTCGTTGCATGTCACCAGCGATTTCCTTTATCCTATCGTCGTAACCGTATCAGTCTTTACGACATTCACCACACCTTATATGATTCGTCTGGCTGAACCTGCTTACAATGTAGTGTCGCGTGTACTGCCTGCCTCGTGGATTGAGAGGCTGGAACGTAATGCTACCGAGAACGGGGAAGAAAAAGAGACTAACGAGATGCACCGGCTCTGGAGTGCAGAATTAAAAAAATCTGTCTTTATCGTGCTTATCAACAGTGTGCTCTGTCTGGCTTTTATTGCTCTCATGGCTCATTTCGGTGCTCCGGTGATTTACGATATGCTTCCTGCACCTTGGTCTGGCATTGTAACTGCCGTTGTCACGCTGTTCTTCACTGCACCTCTTATTTGGATGTTGATGCGTCAGGGAAGCAAAAGCAAGGAAGTCAACAGACTCTGGGACGAAGGTGGACGTATCGAACGTATCAAGTTGTCGGCATTGGCAATTATGCGTTTCCTGATTGCTGCAGCCTTCATCTCCTATATTATTGGTAAAACGTTGCCTCGAAGCGGATTGTTCGGCATCTTCGCCGTGCTGGTAGCCCTGTTCCTGATTTTCTTCTCATCGAATCTTGAGAAGCGCAGTAACAAGATGGTTAAGACCTTTACTGAGAATCTGAGCGAACGCGAGAGCGAATAATTATTAACACACAATTAATTAACCCCCGATAGTTATGAAAATAAAATTTAATATCCTTGCCGTACTGCTGCTGTCTGCATTCGCATCGACAGTCTATGCTGCACGCTATACGACTATTCTTACTGCGGGTAATGGCTTTACTGAGGTTACCAGTATCGATGGTCTTGTAGCTGACCCAACTCAGTGCTATATTCTTGCATCTGCTGAGAATACCGGACTTTATGTGGGAGTAGGGAAGTATCAGGAAAAACCTGTCTGGGCAGGAGAAGACACCAAGGCTCTCCGTTACCGTACGGCTGACACCAATCCGTTGTACGACCTCTCCAACTTCTTCACTATCGAAAAGAGTGGTGGTTATATCGGTTTCCGTAACATGTATTACCACACCAGTCTGTTCCAGACGCATGATAATGCCGGCTTTATGTACGTTCTGACATATACCGAACCGACCATGAGCGAATGGTGCTATCTTACTCCTACCTTCCAGGATGGATATTGGCTCTTTGAGAGTGGCAAATACCCCATTTCATCGGGTAACTGGGCATGCGGTTATCTCGGTCCGTGGAACAGAGTCGTGAGCAAAGACGAACCCATTGCCCTCAACCGCCGCAATACATCAGACGACGAAGCAGGACATTACCGCCTTTTCCGCATAGCAAAGACCGACCTTGTGGCACTGCACAATACGCTTCTGCAATCTATTTCCGCAGGGTCACCTGTTGATGTCACGGAACGAATCGTCAATCCTTCGTTTGAAACTGGTGATGAGACTGGTTGGACACTTATAGGCAAAGACCCTAATGGTAATGACGAGTTCACGGTGCGCGACTACTGGATGTCTAACCGTGATGGCAATTATCTTATGAACGCCTACCAGTGGTGGGCTTCATACCTTGGTGTCAGTCAGACCGTCACCAACGTGCCCAGTGGTACATACGAATTGTCGGCAGTAGTTGCTTCATGGGCAGGACGTACAGTATCGTTCAGTGGTAACGGTGTTACTACTTCGGCTACTGGCAGTGGTGATGCTACTGGCATTCCTGTAAGTCTTACCGTTAACATGGGTTTAAAGGGCGAACTGAAGATATCGGCAGGAAGCTCTACCGATTGGTGGTCGGAAGGAGATCATGGCGATGACGATAATAAATGTTTCTTCAAGATAGATAATGTGCGTATGCGATGGAAGGGAGCCTACCTCAGTGCTTATGCCATTCCTCTCCACAACGATAATACGACACGCCTCGTTCCTGGTTTATGGTACTTCTACGATGCTCCATGCCATACCCAGTACACGCTTCGTGGACCACTCGACGGACTTGTTTACACTACTGATGCTGATAAAGTCCTTTCACAGGTGACTACCTCTCCTGCTGCCAGAACTGTCACCCTGCCTGTTGGCAGAGTGTTCTTCAAAACCACTCGCAGCGATGCCACTCTTAGCATTACACCTGAGCGCACACTCCAACAGGGTACCTTCACTGCCGTAGCCCTTAATGTCGATGGATTGCCAAAAACCATTAATTACGGAGTTGGACACTATGACCTGAATCCTGATGGTCCGGGTGAGGAAGGTACGAAGAAGATAAGTGCATACCTGTCGGAGAAAAACTACGATTTCATCGGTTGTAGCGAAGACTTCAACTACAACGGCTCGCTTATGTCTCAGATTGAAGACCGTTATTGGTGTGGTACCATTCGCAATACTCTGAGTTTGAGTGGTCTCGACTGGTTGAAGTTGTTACAAGGGAATTTACATGTTGAAACAGACGGACTGAATCTTATATGGAAGTTCAGCAAAGTATCTGCTACTGGTGAGAGTTGGACAAGGTGGAACGATACAGAGGCTACCGACGGCAATCATTACGTAGAAAAAGGTTATCGCCACTACGACATGCAGCTCGACGAAGGTCCTGTCATCGATGTTTATATCCTCCACATGGATGCCGGCGACACAAATGCCACATGGTCGCGTGAATCGCAGTGGCGTCAGCTTGCCGATGCTATCAACGCCAGTGATCATAGTCGTGCCAAACTTATCATCGGTGA
>CACYGK010000067.1 GCA_902774005.1 uncultured Bacteroidales bacterium
ATGGAGTATTCAACCCGTGGAGGAACCTCTGGATAGACTTGACGAGCTACAAGACCTATTTGCTCCAGACGCTTCAGAGTTTGTGACAACATTTTCTGCGAACAGTCAGACATGTCACGTCCCAGATCGTTGAAGCGCATGGTGCCTCGCTCGTTGAGGTGATATAGCACCAACAAAGACCACTTGTCGCCGAACTTTTCTATTACGTTGCGTATGGGGCACGCTTTGTACATCTCATCTATCGTTCGATTTATCTTACGCATATGTTTGACTATTTTTAAATCCGAGTGCAAAGGTACAAAACTTACCGAAAGTAAGCAAATTTCTGAAGTAGTAAATTGCACATAGACAATAATTTTAATCTTTAACATTTTTTATGATTAAAGGAAATGCCTGTATTTCAGCATTGCTAACAAAAAAGTAAGTAAGCCACTTTTTGGTGCCTTCTTGTAACGGTTACCGAAAGTTGGTACCTTTGCATCGTCGAAACAAAAGTATTAACAATAAAAACAAGAAGAATTATGAAACAGATTGAGACAACAAAGAGTGGTAAGAATTACAAAGTGATTAACGTTGGTAAGTTCAGCGACCTGATGGACTACGAGCTTCCTCTACGCTTCATGGTAAGGTGTTCGCTGGTCAGGCCGTAGGCGCAACAGGTAGTGATATGTCGTTCCAGACGCTTGTTCCTGGTCAGGACAGTGGTTTCCTGCATACCCATAAGACCCACGAGGAGCTTTACATCATTTTGAAGGGTGAGGGTATGTATCAAGTGGATGGTGAGCAGATTCCTGTCAGCGAGGGCAGTATCGTCCGCGTAGATCCTGCTGGTAAGCGTGCGCTGAAGAACACAGGCAGCGAGAACCTGACAATGATGTGCATCCAGTACAAGGCCAATGCTTTCACGGAGGCTGACAGTCCAATGGAGGACGGTGTGATACTACAGGAAGAACTGAAGTGGTAAATCCTAAAAGATATGCTGAACAAAGCACTACAGTTTTTGAATGAACATAATGAGATTGCCTTCGCCACATGCGAGGGCAATCTGCCTAAGATGCGCATCTTTCAGATAATGAAGCAGGAGCGCAATCTGCTATACTTCTCCACCTCGAAGGAGAAAGCAATCTATAAGGAATTACAAGCAAATCCTAATGTGGAGTTGCTGGCATACTCAGACAAAGTCTCCGTCCGCTGTTCGGGAATGGTGAACTTCGATGTACCGGATGATGTGAAGCGATGGATCTACGACAACAATCCCGTCCTGCCCCGCTTATATACAAGCTACGACCAGTTGGAATATTTCTGCCTACCTATCGCCGAACTAGATTACTTCGACCTCACCCCTACTCCACCCGTAAATCAGCATTTCGACTTAATGTCGGGTGAAATGAACAACGGCTTCGTTGGTGAACGATATTCTAAATAAAAATTAAATCCCAAAGCAGAATCATGGTGCTTTGGGATTTTTTCGTATATTTGCCGCAGAATAACTAAAACCATACGAATATGCAAGGAAACTTTTCTTACTACAATCCTACCAGACTGTATTTTGGTGATGAGTCTTTGAACTTCCTCAAGGACGAACTGAAGGGCTATGGTCCTGTGATACTTCTGAACTACGGTAGCGGCAGTGTGAAACGCAACGGCATCTACGACCAGGTGGTAGCCATACTACGTGAGGCTGGCAAGACCATCGTGGAGAATCCGGGTGTAATGACCAACCCCACTCTGGAGAAACTGAACGAGGGCGTGAAGATTGCCCGCGAGAACAAAGTAGATCTGATTCTTGCTCTTGGCGGCGGAAGCGTATGTGACTACTCGAAGGCGGTAGCAGCTTCTGTTTTCTACGAGGGTGACTATTGGACTAAGTTCTGGCTGAAGCAGGAACAGCCCGATGCTGACCAGAAACTTTTGCCCGTAGCCTGCATCCTTACGATGGCAGGAACAGGTTCGGAAATGAATGCAGGTACGGTGATTACCGATGCTGAGCACACACTTAAGATGGGTCATGTGTTCGACAGCCGTCTGATGCCGAAGTTCTCAATACTGAATCCGAAGTTCACGATGACCGTTCCCGAGAACCAGATGAAGGCTGGAATCTACGATATCATGAATCACATCATGGAACAGTATTTCTCTGATTTCGACGACAACACTAGCGATTACCTCGCGGAAGGTCTGATGCGCTCTGTAATCACTAGCAGCCGTATCGCTGTGAAGAATCCTCAGGACTACGAGGCACGCTCGAACATCATGTGGACAGCCACATGGGCACTGAACACCCTTATCGGGCTGGGCAAGCAGCAGGACTGGATGGCAGGACTGGATGGTTCACATGATTGGTCACAGCGTGGGTGCTTGGACACATGCCCCACACGGCTATGCGTTGGCTTCCGTTTCGATGGCTTACTATCGTCGTGCCATGAAAAACGGTCTGCCTAAGTTCGTACGCTTCGCAAAGAATGTTTGGAATATCAACGGCGACGGTCTGACCGACGAACAGATAGCTGAGAAGGGTCTGCAAGCCTTGAAGCAGTGGATGCTGGAGATTGGTCTGCCACTTACCATCAGCGAACTCGGTGCCACCAACGAGATGATTCCAGGCATCACCGAAACTACTGTCGTCTATCCTGCGGGCTATCTGAATCTCAGCAAGGAGGACATTACGGAGATACTGAAAGAAAGTATGTAAAATAAACCTGTAACCTATGAAGAAACTATTCTTTACTATCGTATGCAGTTTCGCAAGTTACATGACCTGCGAGGCACAGAACACGGAGTGTGCAGGTTATGTCATTCCCGAAGGAAAGGAGATATACATTCCTAAGGAATTGCGCAATAACGACTTCACCAGCAAGGACTCGCAGTGGAGCTACTACCGCATGGCTTGCACACCTAACGTGGTATGCTTCTGGGAGAAAGGCTTTGGCGATGATCTCAGCAAGGCACCCGATTTGGAGGGGAAACCCATGACAGTCAAACTGGACAACCTCCTCTCGCGTGTAGAGTATTTCTATAATGTCTATCGCGACATGATGGGATTTCTGCTACCCGGTAGCAAGGCGGAGAAATACCGCATGATGGTGATGCTGAAATACTCACTCGAAGGGACTGCTTACGGAGGATGTTATGATGACACGATAGGTGCCCTGTGGATTACACCTAATCGCGTTCAGGACAAGACACTCAACTGCATTGCACATGAACTGGGGCATTCGTTCCAGATACAGATAGCCTGCGACGGACAGTCCCAGGGTATGGGTGGCGGCATCTTTGAGACAAGTGCCCAATGGATGCTCTGGCATGTGAACCCACATTGGACTACCGATGAATATTACCATTGGGAAGCATACAAGAAACAAATACACCTGAGTCTGTTCCATCCTGAAAACATGTATCATGCTCCCTACGTACTGGAATACTGGGGCATGAAGCACGGTATCACCTACATGGCTGACATGTTCCGCAGCGGCAAACGGGGTGAGGATTTCGCACAGACCTACATGAGGATGTATGATGTGGATGTGAAACAGATGGGCGATGAACTGCTCGACTGCTACAGCCGTCTCATCACCTTCGACTTCCCTGACAAGCGCAAGGAGAGCCTGCGCTATGCCTGCGAATTGAAGAGTGAGATGAAGGATACGCTCGGTGGTTGGAAGTTGCCCGTCAATACACCTCAGACCTACGGTTTCAATGTCGATGAGATTCCTCTGCCTGCTACTGGCAAGAGCGTGAAGGTGCAGTTTCAGGGACTTTCAAAAGACTCCAATATCGGCTATCGCTATGGTCTTGTAGCTGTTGATGGCGATAACACCCCAACCTACCTCGGTGTGCACTCCGATTTGAAGAAGACTCTCACCTTCAAGAACCCAGGCAACATCCGAAAACTCTTTCTCGTTGTCGTCGGTTGCCCAACCAGGGAATACACCTCCGAACCTGCAACATATCCTTACATGATAAAGTATTAAGCAATACAATATTAAAGACGACTACGAGCAGATGTAATTCACTGAACATGTCCTCGTTGCAAGCAGCCGAAGTCGAAGTTCAATCCGGCATAAAGATTATCACTACATAATTCAAAGGAGGGCTACGGCTCTCCTTTTGCTTTTTCTAATCTTTTTCATTCAAAAAATTTGGTCGATTCAACAGAATGCACTACCTTTGCAACCACTAGAACCCGCCAAGCCTCTCAACGATGCTCAAATGTGCGGGTCGTTTTTTATATCGTTGAAAATGCATTTTTTTAGGACCAAAGGTCCGATGTTTTTGTTTAAATCTAAACACAGGGGTTTGCAGGTGACCCGTTAATTCCTGCAATATTTTGTTTGTTCTCTTGCAGGAATCGTTTTTCTTGCATACTTTTGCGTCATAAATTACTTTATTGACACAAAATAAGCAGACATGGAAACAGAACTTTATCTGGGATTCAGTATCTATGCATGGATTACCATTGCAACCGTACTGATTATGTTCACTACGATGCTGGTGACAAAGCTGCGTTCCGACGTAGTGTTCCTCAGTGCCATCGGCGTACTCTTCGTCACAGGTGTACTTGATTCCAAAGAGGCTTTCTCAGGCTTCAGCAGCACGTCGGTCATCACGGTCGGCGTACTCTTCGTAGTCGTTGCCGGACTGACACGTACCGGTGTACTGTATTATATTGTGAGGTACCTGATGGGCACACCCTGTTCCTATGCCAAGGCAGTAACACGACTCATGCTGCCCGTTGCCTTCCTCAGTTCCTTCCTCAGCAATACGACGGTCGTGGCACTCTTCGTGAAAATCGTCAAGATGTGGTCGAAGAAACTCGGCATATCGCCCTCCAAACTGCTCATCCCGTTGAGCTATGCCTCCGGCATGGGTGGTGTGTGTACCCTCATCGGTACTCCGCCAAACCTGATCATCAGCGGACTCTACGAGGAGAATACAGGTGTAGCGATGAACATCATGACCACTACCGTTCCCGGACTCTTCTGTCTGGTCATAGGAGTATTGTCGGTCATTGCCATGCGCCGACTCCTGCCCGACAGGAAAGCACCCGAGTCTGCTTTCGAAGCTACTACAGAATATACCGTTGAGGTACAGGTACCGTCGGACAACAAACACATCGGTCAGACATTGGGTGAAGCGGGACTCTTCCACGTCAAGGGCGGTAGTCTGATAGAGATGTACCACTTCGACGAAAGTCCCATACCAGTCACAGAGGACGAACCCGTCATGGGTGGCGACCACCTGGTCTATGCCGGACAGATAGACGAAATCATCGAAATGGCATACAGCCACGGTCTGGTGAGTGCCGACCACCATGTCTTCTCCGCAGAAGAAGAGGACGACAACCGTCAGTTGCGCACGGCATACGTCACCTTCAGCAGTAGTCTGATAGGCAGAACCATGAGCAGCACTACACTCGAAAAAGACAACAACATGGTACTGGCAGCCGTAGCACGTAGTGGTGAGCGCATCCAACAGACACCCCGTCAGGTGACGTTGCGGGCAGGTGACACACTCCTCTTCGTATGTCCGCGACACATGAATGTCAACACCTCCGCACTCGTTTCCAACCTCCATTTCTTCGACTCCGATGATATTCCCGACGTCGGCATCGGCACCATCGTTTCAATGCTCATCATGATAACCATGGTAGTGGTTTCAGCCCTTGGCATCATGCCATTGCTCCAGTGCGCCTTCCTGGCAGCTGCAGCCATGCTCATCTTCCGTTGCTGCAACGCCGAACAGGCAATGCGTGCCGTCAACTGGGAGATACTGATGGTCTTCGCAGGTAGTGCCGTCCTCGGTACAGCCATCCAGAAGACCGGTATTGCCGAATGGCTCGCTACAGGCATCCTCGATGTCTGTGGCACCAATCCGATCGTCATCATGACAGCCGTCTGCTTCGTTGCTACGTTCATCACCGAGTTCATCTCCAACACGGCAGCGGGTGCCATGTTCTTCCCCATCATGTACGAGGCAGCCGAAAAACTGGGTTACGACCCCTTCCCGTTCCTCGTCGCACTTATGATAAGCGTGAGCAGCAGCTTTGCCACACCTATCGGTTCCCCTACCCACATGCTCGTCTATGGTCCCGGTGGCTACCGCTTCAGCGACTTCCTGCGTATCGGTCTGCTGATGAACATCATCATCCTTGCAGCCAACATATTCATCGTCAACATATTCTATCCATTAACAGCTAGATAGCTTACGGCTTAAAGTAACCTGCTGTGCTGAGATTCCTTTCGTCAAGGCTGCATGGGAGAAGAGTAATTTTCAGAACCACATAAACAAATCGGAATATGGCATTTCAAGAAATAAGTACTACGGGCTACGGAACCCGTGTCGGTAATTCTTTCAAGGCTATCGGTGGCGGTCTCATATTGTTCTGCCTCGCTACAGCCTTGCTGTGGTGGAACGAAGGTCGTGCCGTCAAGACCGAGAAGATGCTCGACGAGGCTGGCAACGCCTATGTGGAGATGGAGAACCCCGACAAGCGGGATGCCTCGCTCAACGGACAACTGATATGCGGTACGGCAATGGCAACTACCGAAGACTCGCTCAGCGACGTACAGTTCGGCATCGGTGCCAAGGCTATTTCACTCAGACGCACGGTGGAGTACTACCAGTGGGTTGAGCATTCAGAAGAGAGCAGCGAGGACAAACTGGGTGGCAAGCAGGAAACAACCACTACCTACACCTATTCAAGGGAATGGACAGACCGTCCTGTAGAGTCGGCAAAGTTCAAAGACCCTGCCTATCAGAACAAGAATTTCGTACTTACCACCATCGACGCCGCTGAGCAGTATGCCGGTAACGTATCATGGGGTGCCTACAAACTGACAGAGAGTCTGATTCGCAGCATTTCGTCACGCGAGGCTCTCAACCTGAACATCTCTGAAGCCCTCCTGACACAGTTCGACAAAGATGCCAAGACAGCTTACGAACGTTTCTACGGTGTGAAAGACCAGTCCGCCGAACAACCCGCTGAGACCGTCACTCTCTCCGACTCAGCCAAGGCAGTCAGCGACTCCATCAACGCAATGATGGCAAATGCCGAAAACAAGAAAGACCTGGAATACATCCATCAGGCAGCCGGCGTACTCTACTTCGGTCGCGTACCCGGTTCGCCGGAGGTGGGCGACGTGCGCGTTACATTCGATATAGTTACACCCGCCCTGGTTACGGTAATGGCAGTTGTCGATGGCGATACCTTCAAACCCTTCAAGGCAAAGAACGGCAAGCGCTTCCAGATACTTGAGATGGGCAGGATGAGTGGCGACGAGATTATCGAAGAACAGAAGGACGTCAACACCATGCTCCTGTGGGTATTACGCATCGTAGGTGTCCTGCTGGTAATCATCGGACTGCGCAACATCCTAGGCATCTTGGAGACACTCCTGAAGGTAGTACCTTTCGTAGCCAACATCTTCGGTTGGGGCATCGGCATAATAAGCAGTATCTTGGGCATCGTATGGAGTCTCATCATCATAGCCCTCGCATGGCTGTTCTATCGTCCCCTGCTGGGCATCTCACTCCTTGCCATCGCAGCCTTCCTCATCTGGTTCTTCGCCTTCAAAGGAAAAGAAAAACTGAAAAAAATCAGGAATTAGAAGTCTGCAACTTGGCAACTTTGAGACTAAGGGACTAAAAAAAAGAACCGACTCCGCAACTTAATGCGAAGTCGGTTCTCTCAATTGTCAATTTTCAATTATCAATTTTCAACTATCAAAAATCTTGCTGCATTCATCGGAGTCTTGATAATCAGTTTCTGCATCGGGCAGTCCTTGCAGTTCTTCCACGCCAACTGACTGCGCCACTTATAACACAGATGAGTACTCGTCTCTACTCTTTCACACACCACACCACCTCTGTGGTCAATGGTAACAGATATCACTCTTCCCATTCCTCTTCCTCCTCTTCGTAGTTAAGAAAACGTTCATCCGTGCTGTTTCGGGGGTGCGGATGTCAAAATAGGCTTGTAAGTTGAAGATTATCAACAAGATAAATATTGAGCGTTAATGGTTTGAGACCTCTTACATGTTACCTTCGGTCGATTTTGTCACGACTCGGCATAGTGTAAACATGTTTGCC
>CACYGK010000068.1 GCA_902774005.1 uncultured Bacteroidales bacterium
TGCCAACCTGCACTTACAGTCCAGTTCTTTATGAAATCCCATTCCGCACCGGCTGTTATTTCCCATGTACCACCGTTGAGCAGTTTATTCTCGTCACCAAACTTTGTAGCCTGCTTGTCCCAGTAGTAGTGGAAACCTCCATTGATGCGGAGAGCCTTGATAGGAGAGTACATACCTCCTACGAAAAGAATTGAAGGGACATCCTCCGAAATATTAGTGTCGTTATTGTATTTATCCAGTCCGTGACCTTCCGTATTCTCGTTGAAACTCTCGTTGTGCAGACGGAGACGTGTCTTGAACTCGAACTTAGCTGCCAGATTCCAGTGGTCGTTGATTTTCCAGTCTATACCGATGATAGGAGTTATGCCCCATCCTGCCTGGTTACAGTTCAAACCGATATTCTCTGTCATATCTGCCAGCATATAGCCCTTATCATCTACCTCCTTGTGCAAGGCATCTATCTGAGGAGTTAATGCGGGAGCTAATTTCTTATACTCTTCCAGCTTCTCATGTTGTTCTGTGATCCAACGGCGTGCAGTAGTGAAATTATTATCACTTGTGAGCAATTGGATGTTCTTTACATATCCGAAATAGTTGTTAGTGGCATAAAGAAGTCTCACACCGCCATATATGCTGATATTCTTAGTTACTTTGTGTGCTGCACCAAACTGGAAACCGTACTGGTACGAACGACCACGCATGAATGTATCGAATTTATATCCTTTCTTGAATGGATAGACAGTGTTGCCAAACAAATCCTTTGTCGAGAAAGTCGAAGCAACCATCGAGAGACCTGCTACGGCAGATTCGAACGATGGCAGACCGTCGTCATACTGGCATTTGCCACCACCTCCTACCAGTCCGAAGGCGAAGCTGAACGACCACTTGCTGTTTTTTGTATTGTAAGCAAACTGGAGAGAAGGTAGGATAGGGGCGTCGGCATCTCCTTCAAACCTCTTTGTCGTTTCGCCTTTATTATTTGCTCCGAATGCAAACGGCGTATATGTGGATGTGATGTCGCGGTCCTGGTGTACGTTCATTATTCCGATTGCCATATGGAAACCTGGAGCCAGGAAAGCCGTGTTGGCTGGGTTGTTATACAGGGCGCTGATACCTATTGCTGCATCCTGTGAAGGATTGCGAAGAAATGCGATACTCTGAAAAACTGATTGCTACAATACTCTTTACTGCTTTTCTTGACATTGTTCTAACCTTTTTGTTCTTAAATCCGGTGCAAAGGTACGTTAAATTATCTGTACCAAAAGAACAAATTTGCATAAAATTTGAACAATGTGTGCGTTTTCACTACATTTAGAACAACTTCCTGTTCTAATTTTATTTAAAACTTATGTAAGGTAACAGCTTCTCCAGTTCCTCCTCTTTGAAGATGTCCGTGTGTCTCAGAATGTCGGCATCCTCAATCCTTCCGTACAGTCTTCTGTAGTTCATCAGAGCCTTCGTCTGTTCCTTGCTGATATACGGATGGGCAATCAGTTCGCCGTATGTAGCCTTGTTGATTTCTATCTTCCTCATCTCTGCCAACGAGTCGATGTACAGCCATTTCAGGAATGCTTCGTCGAAATACTTGCATTCAAACAGTTGCTCATTCGAGTGGAAACCTCCGAGTCGTTCGCGCCGTCTGATGATGATACTTGATATAGTCTTTCCGATACCTGGTACCTTGCACAATGTTGCCGAGTCGGCAGTATTGACATCGATACGTGTTGCTTCGCTGAACTTTTCCGTCCTTGGTGTCTTGTCCTGATAGTTATGGATACTTGCTGTCCTTTCCGTATTCCGTGGTTCCTTCCATTCCTTTCTTTTCCTCCTCTTGTATTCCTCCCCGATGACGATATACTTTCTTAGCCGCTGCACATCCTCCTCTGTCCAGTTATACAGTCGTGCCAAGTCCTCAGCCGTTCTGATTTTCCCCTGTTTCCTCCTATAACCCAGCAGACTTCTGATTCTCCGTTTGTCTATCCCCATTTCTGCCAGAGTCGTGGAATCGACGGTGTTCGGGTCGAACGGCTTCATCCGTGCTTCCAGATGCTTGCTTACTACCATCCCGAACACACCTTCCTTCTCCGTCACCTCCTGCTCCGTATTCTTGTCTTTGATGATGTCCAGACAGATAATGATGAAGATAAGCTGTGACAGGAAAACAGCGACAGCAGAAAACAGAATTATTACATTCCGTCCGCTGCTGTCGAATATGTTTTTCCAGATTTTCATAGCAAAATCCAGAAATCCTTCTGAGTCAGGATTTTATTTGATAATCAGTTTGTCGCTGCCTTTAGCCTTGAACGACATGTCGAGTCCCTTTACTGAGTGGGTGAGTGCACCGAATGAGATGAAATCGACTCCCGCCTTGGCATAAGGAATCATATTGTCGTATGTGATGCCACCCGACGATTCCGTCTCGGCACGTCCGGCTACGAGTTCTACGGCACGCTTTGTGTCCTCCGGAGTGAAATTGTCGAACATGATGCGGTCGCAACCCTCCTGCAGAGCCTCCTCCAATTCTTTCCAGTTGCGCACCTCACATTCAATCTTCAGGTCCTTGCCCTTCTCCTTGCAGTACTGCTTAGCTCTTGAGATGGCATTATGCACGCCACCGCAGAAATCAATGTGATTATCCTTCAGCAGAATCATGTCGAAGAGTCCGATACGGTGGTTCTTGCCTCCACCGATCTTCACAGCCTCCTTCTCCAGCATACGCATGCCGGGAGTAGTCTTGCGGGTATCCAGTACACGGGTTTTCGTACCTGCATCGATAAGAGCCTGCTGATACTTGTGGGTCATGGTTGCAATACCCGACATCCTCTGCAGGATATTGAGCATCAGACGTTCAGTCTGCAGAAGCGACTGCTCCTTGCCCTTTACTGACATTACGATATCACCCGGTTTCACGTGTGCTCCGTCCTTGATAAACACCTCCACTTCCATCGTGGGGTCAAACCTGTGGAACACCTCTTTGGCAATCTCCACACCTGCGAAGATACCTTCCTCCTTGATGAGCAGCAGACTTTCGCCCACGGCGTCAGCCGGAATACAGCATAGGGTGGTGTGGTCACCGTCGCCGATATCCTCAGCAAAGGCCAGGTCTATGAGCCTGTCGTTCAGTTCCGATACTGATAGCATAGTCGTTATGATTTAGAGGAAGAAACCGAGTCCGACCTTGAGTCCGAAACGACTTCTGTCGCCGAATTTAGTCGTTGACATGTCGAAATAGATGCTTGGTTCAAGCGTCACCTTGCGGTTCAGGAAAAAGCAATAGCCCACTTCCGGTGTGACAACGAAGTCGTTGAAAGCCTTCCATTCGTGAACGTACTTGGCACCGACACTCAGGAATATACCATTCTGCTCGATGTAGTAGCGACCGCTTGCACCGAATGAGAATTCGTGAACGTCTGAATTGTGGTAGTTGAAACCGAGCTGTCCCAGTATCATCCAGTCTCTTGCAATCATGTATCCAGCCTTAGCGTCGAGACCGAAGTGGAACTTGGTTGTTTCGCTGTACGACATGTCAAAACCCGATACAGAGGCTCCTACATACTTCTTTCCTTTTTCAAACTGTGCCGATGCACTCGTAATTCCTACGAGGGCAAACAAAAGAATAAATGCAACTTTCTTCATTTTTGTAATATATTAATAATGTGTAAATTTATTGACCATTGCGGCTTTGCCGCGAATATCGGCTGCACCTCAGCAATTCAAGCACGCTTGATTGCGTTCGGTTTGCACGATAATTGACCATTGACTATTTACTTTCCTTCTCGTCTCTCCCTCAACTGGTTCTGTTTCCGCAGCGCCCATGCCAAGGTAACGATGATTATGATGTAGATAATCATGTTAGGCAGGTTCTTCATCCATGCATTCCATGTGATGCCGTAGTAAATATATACGGCAAGTCCGATACACAGGAACGTGCACGGCAACCACACGTGTTTTCTCAGATCTTTTTGAACCATGTAATGAAACCGCCTAAGAACGACAATACCACGACGCATGTTATGGCGTATGCGAAGTCATGATCCAGAGAGAACCCTTCCGGTGCAATCAGGATATACGAAGTACAGATTGCGGTCATCCACAGGGCAGGTATGAGGGCAATGAGAACCTCCATGCGTGGCAGTTTATCCCTTCGGCATCGCAGCGAGAGCCATATCGTGATAGCCCAGAACGTGAATACCGACAGCGTCTGGTTCGACCATGCGAAATATCTCCACAGCACATCGAAGTGCATAGCCATCAGGATAGCGGAAATCACGAACAGTGGAACCGACAGCAGGATGCGCTTATACACCTTGTTCTGCTTATAGTGTGTGAAGTCGGCAGCAATCAGTCGAGCTGAACGGAAAGCCGTGTCACCAGAAGTGATAGGTGCAGCAACCACTCCCAATATAGCCAGAACCGCTCCTGCTTTGCCCAACCAGCTGTTGCAGATGGCATTTACCAACAATGCCGGCGACATCTTGCCCGTTTCGGGTATAGTCATTACGTTCAGCAGTTTTTCGTATGGGGTACTGCCTGCTACGTCGAGACTGTCGGCAAACTTAATGGCAGCGGCAGCCCAGATGAGTGCTACCAGACCCTCGGTAATCATCGCACCGTAGAAGATTGGACGTCCGTACTTCTCGTTTTTCAGACAGCGTGCCATCATAGGCGACTGAGTGGCATGGAATCCGCTCACCGCACCACAGGCAATCGTGATGAACAGTCCGGGGAACAGTGGCATAGCCGACTTCGGATGATGATTCGTGAAAGCCTCAGTTATCTCAGGCATCTCTCCGCTTTGGGTGAAAATACCGTAAGCCAGTCCTGCAGCCATAATGAGCAGCGCAACACCGAATAGCGGATACACCTTGCCGATTAGTTTATCGATAGGCAGCAGAGTGGCCAAAATATAATAAGCGAAAATCAGTATTACCCAGAAATCCTTGGTGAAGAAAAATCCCTGATTCGGCACCATCGTGCTCAGCAGGTCGGCAGGGGTCGTTACGAACACCGCACCTACGAGAGTCATCAGTCCCAAGGCCAGCACACGCATAACCAGACGGGGCAGACGTCCCAGATTGTCACCGATGATCTCCGGCAGACTCGCACCGTTCATTCGTATCGAAATCATTCCCGACATATAATCGTGAACGGCACCTCCGAAAATACATCCCAACACAATCCACAGATAAGCTGCCGGACCGAACAGGATACCTTGAATGGCACCGAAGATAGGTCCTGTGCCTGCAATATTCAGAAATTGAATCAGATAAACCTTCCATGTGGGCATCGGTATATAGTCCACACCGTCTTGTTGTGTGTAGCAGGGGGTCTGACGATTTGGGTCAACTCCAAACACATTGTCCATCAACTTGCCATAAAGCAAATAGCCAAGAATCAGACATAAAACTGCTGAAAGAAAAGTAATCATATCGTCTTACTCTATTTTTCTGCAAATTTACACATTTTTCCGCAAATTGAAACACCTTTCTACTCTTAATTTATTTTAAATTGCAACCAATTCGCTTATTCTTCCTATATTTGCAAAAAATCACACCAAAATGCACTCGAAATTACTGCATATTTATCTCGTTTGTTTCCTTTCTTTTGTCTCTTTCAGCTTTGCTGACGCACATACATGGACAGCCGGTGACGACCTTCAGCCGAAATACGAGACACGAGCCGTATGGCTCACCACACTCAACGGACTCGACTGGCCCCGTCATCGTGGTTATGGTAAAGCAAGTGAGGAGATTCAGAAAGCAGAACTGTGTCGCATTCTTGACCAGTACCAGAGGCTCAATATCAATACGGTCATACTCCAGACTCGTGTTCGCGGAGCAGTCATCTATCCCTCACGCTTCGAACCCTGGTACGATGCCTTCACAGGCACCTCTGGTCGTGCCCCCACCTACGACCCTCTGCAGTTCTGCATTGAGGAGTGCCATCGCCGCGGACTCGAACTCCATGCCTGGGTAGTCTGCATACCTCTCGGAAAGGTTGCCGAACAGAAGAAATACGGAAGGGAGGGAATCCTCCGTCGCCGTCCCGAACTCTGCAAGACAGTAGGCAAGGATGCTTTCATGGTTCCCGGCATTCCTGCTACAGCCGACTATATCGCAGCCATCTGTCGTGAGATAGCCGAGAAGTACGACGTCGATGGCATATCGCTCGACTACATACGCTATCCTGAGAAGGAGTTTAAGTTTTCCGACAATAACCTCTACCGCGGACCCTCATACGGACTTGCCGACTGGAAACGCGAGAACATAACCCGCATCGTGCATCGCATCCACGACGAGGTGAAAGCCGTCAAACCCTGGATAAAACTGAGTAGTTCGCCTATCGGCAAATATGCCAACGTGAGCCGCTACTCAGCAGGTGGGTGGAACTGTTACACGGCAGTCTTTCAGGACCCCCGTCTCTGGCTTCGCGAAGGGTGGCAGGACATGCTCTTTCCGATGATGTATTTCCAGGGCAACAATTTCTATCCCTTCCTCTACGACTGGCAGGAGAACAGTTACGGACATCCCATCGTACCCGGACTTGGCATTTACTTCCTCGATCCGCGTGAAGGACGCTGGCAACTCCCTCAGGTACGTGCCGAGATGCATGCTGCTCGCAACTCTGAAATTGGTGGTATAGCATTCTACCGTAGCGACTTCCTCACTCGTAACGTCAAGGGACTTGCCGACTGTTGCCGCACCGAGTTTTTCTCCCGTCCGGCTCTTACCATT
>CACYGK010000069.1 GCA_902774005.1 uncultured Bacteroidales bacterium
GGCACGTGCCGATGCTATCTCATATTCAGCCACGGCGACTTCGTCCTGCAACTCAGCAATGGCATTGGGTGCATAGTCCGAAGCGGCTCCGGCAATGAACGTTTTAGCCTTGTCCACTACAGTCTTTAAGACTGAAAAGTCGCCGGGAGTACCGTATTTATATTCTTCATCCAGTAGTTCAGTTACTGCAGCCAGCGAAGCAACCTCTGCATCACTGATAGACACATCGTAAAGCCGGAAGTCAGCCACGAGTGTTTGCTTCAGGTAGCTGTCGTCTGAGAACGGGGCGCGACCTATCCAATTGTATTCAGGTACTGCGCTGAGAGTGTTTTTCAGTACTGGCATGTTCGTAGCCTGTGTCACATGCATACCATTGATAAATAACTCGCCCTTTTGTCCGCTCTGACGATATAGCATGTGCATCCAGCATCCTTTCGCACTCTCGCTGCCTACTTCCATGCCAACTTCATTACCCCAGCCACCAGTTGATGTGGCCATACGCTGGGCATTCAGACGATAGGCTGTGTAGGGCGCACTGGTTTGCGTATTAGCTGCTGACTGCGAGAAGCACCAAAGAAAGTAACCTGCTCCGGAAAGTGATGCCGCAGCATCCACACGGTAATAGACCGAAACCGTGAAATCTTCCAGCTCTTTCACGATAGTTCCGGCGTTTTTTGTCATGTTCATATAGCCAGTGCCGTTGCCTAGTTCGAGTACATGACGATTACCCATCTCTACTACCTTGGCTTGATTCATTACTTTGGCAGTAATACCCGATACGGGATCGGTTACGTCTTTGCCCGAAACATTTTCGAAGTCGAAATGCATTACCAAATGCTCTTCTGCTACGACCTGTACCGTCGTCAGAAGGAGCAACGCAACGATTGCTTGAAAATTCTTCATAACGCTATTCATTATTTAAAAGTTGTTTTTTTGATTTTCTACTGCAAAGGTATTAACACTTAATATATATGTACTGCCTGAATAATACATAACTATATGTCACATTTGTCCAAAATGAAAAAATGTACGTTTCGAACATTATTTTTGTACGTTTCATATTGTTTTACGTCATAAATATGTATCTTTGCATCCATTGAAACATCTTGCCCACCATGAAAATACGGACAATTTTTGCATTCAGTCTTGCATTATGGCAGTTGGTCTTATGTGCACAGACACGTTACTGGCAGGTTCAGGATGGACTGCCAACTGGGGAGGTGCGGCAGATTATTCCGCTTCCTAATCATCAAACGCTTGTCAATTGTGAGGGCGTATTCTGCATTAGTGATGGTGAAAGTTTTTTGCCTCTGTCTTGTGACCGACGACAGACATACCAACTGGAACATTATGCCGATTCCATCGGATATGGACACTATTGGCAGGGTGATTCACTGCTGTGGTTACGCGACTTTTATAGAGTATATCTTTTCGATATGAGCACGCGCTCGTTCCGTTATGATATATCAGAACGACTTATCTCATTATCTGACTTCACACCATCTCCCTCTACAGTAAATGATTGGCAGGGTGGCACATGGTCGGGAACGCTTGGTAATGGTATCGCTTATATTCCTCCGATGAAATCGGGCTGGAATATAAAATATAACGTTGACTCCCTTATTGCTGTAGCACGTAAGGCAGCAGAACTCAATTTGCAGTTCAGAGACGGAAGATGTCTGAAGAGTCGCAATCTCAACCAGCTTATCTGCGTAAATTCTGCCGATGGAACCGAGACTTTACTTAATGAGCGACTACCGCAGCTATACGCTTATCGCTATATTGTCGGAGCGTGTTCTTTAAGTGAACCATGGATCGTACTCTACAGTCAGAATGGAGCCTGTATGCTCAATACAGAAACTGACACACTTGCTCCGTTCCCTCCTTCAGATGTGATTGACGAATATACGGACAAGTATAACTGCATGGTGCAGGGTACAGACAGTACGTTGTGGATTGGTACACAGAACGGACTCTTCAAATATGACGGCACGACTACTTTACGTATTGAAGGACTTGCCAACAACTGCATCCGCAGTCTGGTGCTCGATACCTATGGAAACGTGTGGGCAGGTACAGCATACGGCATATCTAAAATAACTCCGTCAGTGACTAATCTTGATGCTAGTGACGGCATTCCTCTAGTAAGTATGATGGAACGTGCTGCCTGTCTCACGGCTGATGGCAGTCTGGTGTTTGTTCACCATAGTTCCCATGCTACCATCTTCCGTCCCGAATGGCTTTCTGACAGTCTGAATGCCACAGTCCCGGTCTTGACACAGTTTATAGTAAACGGAAATGAAGAATTATTCAACTCTGATAATGTGTGGTCGCTTGCCTATGACGAGAACTACCTCACATTCCATTTCTCGTCGCTCGATTATGCTCATCCCTCTCATGTTCTCTACCGCTATCGTCTAGTTGGATTGGAGGATGAATGGAACCAATCTGCTTCGTCAAGTGGTTCTGCTGTGGCTGATTACAAAGCTCTCCCTCCGGGTGATTACCTCTTCGAGGCACAGGCATCTTCTGATGACGGAACATGGAGCGAATCCCTTACGGTATCTGTAACTATACATCCTCCCTTCTGGCTTACTTGGTGGGCAAAACTCATTTATTGTGGTATAGTCCTGCTGATTGGCATAATCCTTCTCAGATTATACATAAGAAAAAAACGTCGCCAGTTGGAACGTGAGAACGATGCGAAGGTAAACCGTCTCTTCGAACTGCGTGAAGAAGCACGTCATCAGTTTGCTGAGAATACACAGATCGACCCTAAGAAGATAGCAATAAATGCAGAGGAGGAAAAACTGATGTTGCACCTGCTGGCAGCCGTAGAGGAGCATTTGGACGATACGGATTATAATGTTGATCAACTGGCACGCGATGTAGCATTGAGTCGCACGAACCTATATAGCAAACTGCGCAATATGCTCGGTATCTCTCCAGCCGACTTCATACGTAATGTCCGATTGAAACGTGCAGCCCAGCTGCTTTCTACCTCTACAGCTTCTGTCAGCGAAATCTCAGAACGGGTAGGGTTTGCCACTCCGCGTAACTTCTCCGCCAGTTTCAAGAAGATGTTCGGGGTTCTACCCTCAGAATACAAAAGCCCTCAGTAACGTGCTGAAGACAACCTACGAACTTCTCTTTATCCCTATTGTGGTTTTAATACTAAAACCAACAAACTGATTATCATGAAAAAGAATCTCACTTTACTACTCATTGGTGCTATGATGCTTGTGTCAGCGTCACTGGCAGCACAGACAGCAAACCGTAGTATCACATTTACGGAGAATATCGTTTACAGCAAGAAGAGTCCCAATTGTGTGCTCGACCTTGCCCAGCCTTTGTTCGGACCACAACAAAACCGTCCTGCCATCCTCATCATTCATGGGGGAGGGTGGAGTGCCGGTTCGAAGAGCGACGCAGTATATCGGAACTTGATGGTTGACTATGCCATGCGCGGCTACGTGACGGTAAGTATGGAGTACCGCTTCCTTCAGGAAGCCCCGCCTCCGGCGTGTATCGAGGATGTGCGCTGTGCAGTCCGTTGGATGAAGGCACATGCCGATGAAATTGGTATCGACCCCGAACGCATCGGTACTTACGGACATTCTGCCGGTGGTCATCTGTCGGTTATGCTTGGTGTTGCAGCTGACAATACATCGCTCGACGGCACCGATGCAGAGTGGGGTGAATACTCCAGTCGTGTTGCATGTTCGGCAGGTGGTGCACCACCCACACAGCTTGGCAATAACGACTCGCCCTTTGCCCAGCAGACAGCATGGTGGCCTATAGGCTACATACGTAAGGATGTGTCGCCTGTCCTTGTGATGCAAGGAGCAGACGACCCTATCGTACTTCCCGAACTGACGGAGGACTGGGTGATGAAGATGCACGCAGCAGGAGCACCTATCGACTTTATTAAGGTACATGGCGACCATGGTGTGGCATACGAACGTCAGATGGAGTTCTGCCGTCCGGCACTCGATGCATTCTTTGCCCGTTATCTCTGTTTTGACGACCCTACGACAAGCATCGTCCAGGTGAAAGTGCCCGACTTCGGTGGCAGCGGACGTTACAAGGCTTTTGCAGTTAAGGAAAAGAGTCTGCCGGAGTATGTGGTCTATCGTCCAGCCAACATGAAGGAGGCGGTGGCACGCAGTCGTGGAAAACTGCCTGTGCTCGTCTTTGCCAACGGCGGTTGCATGGATACCTCGATAGGATATGAGAATATGCTTACCGACATCGCTTCGTACGGATATGTGGTCGTAGCCATCGGCGAAATGCAGATGTTTGCCAACCATGCAGCCGACCGTCATACTCCCTCATCGATGGTAGCAGTAGCACTTGATTGGATTTGTCAGCAAGCATCTGACCCCGCATCTTCATATTATGACCTTATCGATACTGACAAGATTGCAGCAGCCGGTCATTCGTGCGGCGGAGCTCAGGTACTTGCCAACGCCGCCGACCCACGTCTGAAGACTTATATCATCCTGAATGCAGGTATGGGTAAGATGGAGATGGCAGGAGCCAGTCCCAAGTCTCTCAAAAACCTTCATGCTCCAATCCTCTACCTTGTAGGAGGTAAATCGGACGTGGCATGGGAAAATGCCCAGATAGACTATAAGGCTATAAAGAAGATTCCAGTAGTACTAGCTGACAATACCACCAGCGGACATGGCGGTACATACGAACAGCCCAACGGCGGAGACAATTCACGTATGGTTCGTAGTTGGCTCGACTGGCAACTGAAGGGAAACAGGAAATATGACGGTCTCTTCCTCCAGGGCGACCTCACCGGCTATCCTGGATGGACCATCATGATTTCTAATTCGCCAAGTATATCAGGGACAGGACATTTGATACGTTGAGTCAAATGTCCTGTCCCTATGATTCTTTTTTCAGACACGGTGTCAAAGTGGTCATTTGGTCATTTGGTCATTTGGTCATTTTCATTTTCGGATTCGGTCATTTGCTCACTATATATAAATATATTTA
>CACYGK010000070.1 GCA_902774005.1 uncultured Bacteroidales bacterium
GGTATAGCATTCTACCGTAGCGACTTCCTCACTCGTAACGTCAAGGGACTTGCCGACTGTTGCCGCACCGAGTTTTTCTCCCGTCCGGCTCTTACCATTCCTATGAAGTGGATGTCCGGCTATAACACTCCGGTATCCGTTCCTTCTGCGTTCAGTCATCAGCCCGGACTGCTTTCATGGCAGGGCGATGCCTATTGCTACAATGTTTATGGCAGTAACGAGTACCCGGTTGATTGTTCACGTGCCGAAAACCTCGTCGCAGCACGAGTACTCACGAACCGACTCGAACTTACAGGTCGCGCTGCCGGATTCCGGTTCTATGCCGTTACAGCCCAGAACCGTTACGGACTTGAAAGCGAACCTGTACAACAACCTGCTCCGGCACTCTCTGCCGACCATTCCCACCTCAACGTGTCCTATCTCATCAATCGCGACCTGAAAGGACAGAAGAAATCAAAAAAGAAAAAGAGAAAATAGTTTACCGTACGGTAATGTTCAATTTGCCGTTTGCAATTGAACATTGAAATCCATGTTCGATTCGTGGAGTCAGGTCCACGTTGGCATGTGCTCCGTACCGCTCATACAGCATAATCGCGAGCACACCCATATTCATTCTGAAATTCATTTCCACCACGGGGTGCAGTCGTCCGTCGGCAGTTGTCAGCATATCAATACCTACATATCCCTTGTAGCGGGTCTGGCACAGATGCCGCTTGTGATAATTCACAAGACTCTCCAGCAGTTCCCTGTCTATACCTATCCGTTGTATCAGCTGCTCCTGACTCTCCACATAGTTATACTGGTACGTACCGTTTCTGTCAGCTGCGAACACGCTGTATCCCACGAACTCGCATCCTCCTTCTCCGTCCAGCAGGAACTCTATCGCGCAGTCCTGCTGCTTATTGTCATAGAACCTGTCCGCTACGTACCCTCCGTGAGCACTTATCAACGCGCTGAGTCGCTCGTTCAGGTGTGCACGACTCAGTCCGTCGGCAGTGAACACCCCTCTGCCCGACGATGACCACAGCGACTTGAATATCTTGCCTTCGCTCTGTTGGGGCAGGGTAGTGCAGAACTCCATCTCTCCACCCAGCAACAAGTCCGAACGGAATTCGCTTAGCAGTTCCCTGATATACCCGCATGCATACTCACGACTAGACAACCGTCTCACCTCCGCAAGCCATTCGTCCGTAGGCAGCAGTCTGTGGTCTATACCCATCTTCTCGTACCTGTGTTTCGTAGCCATACTCCATCCCCACGGACCGTCTTTCCACACCTCGGCAAGCGTACGGAGGTTATCCTCCATCTGCTGAATACGCTTCGGAGGTGTATATTCCCGCACTCCCGCAGCCAGAGCCATATCGTTCGACGGATTAAATATCGCAGGCAGATTCCACATAATTATTGCGTTTACGATGCAAATGTACAAAAAATTGTACATAAATGCACAATAAATGGTAAATGGTCAATGTTTGGTGGTCAATAATCCTTACCTTTGCGCATTATCAACACCTAACTATGGTACGTAAAGCAGATAAAAACGACATACCGGGACTGATAGCCTTGCTCTATCAGGCAGACGCCGTGCACCACGGCATACGTCCCGACCTCTTCAAGTCCGACACACCGAAATACAGCGAACAGGAACTCGAAGCCATACTTGACGACGAGCGCAAACCTATCTTCGTCTTTGACGACGGCGGCAGGGTAGAGGGACATGCCTTCTGTCAGATAACCGAAGTGCGTGGTCACCGCCTGCTTCAGGACATCAAGACCCTCTACATCGACGACATCTGCGTTGATGAGGCTTCACGGGGCAAACATATCGGTACAGCCCTCTACGACTATGTCCGCAACTATGCCCTCTCCATCGGATGCTATAACATAACCCTCAACGTATGGGGAGGAAACGACTCAGCCCTCTCCTTCTACCGGAGTCTGGGGATGCGGGTACAGAAAACCGGAATGGAAATGGTACTTTAAGTGGAAGTTAAAATGGAAGTTAAAAAGGAAGTAAAAGTGGGAGTTAAAATGGAAGTAAGAAATCTGAAGACATGGCCATTGTTTGTCGTTCTGACCGTCTGCATGGCAGTCAGTTCCGTTTCGTGCTCATCGAAAAGCGGCAGCACATCCTCCCGACCGACAATCGACAAGATAGAGAAACGTGGAACGCTGCTTATCGGTACCACCGGTGACTATCGTCCACTTTCTTTCCGTGAGGCTGACGGCACCTACTGGGGTTTCGGTATCGACGTGGCAAATGAGATAGCCAGTCGTATGGGTGTTGATACCGAGTTTATTCAGACCTCATGGCCTACACTTACAGCCGACATACTTTCCGAACCGCAACTCTTCGATTTTGCCATCGGTGGAATAACCATTACCGACGAACGCCGTAAGACCATGCTCATGAGCGACGGATACCTTGCCAACGGAAAGACCATCCTCTGCCGTGCAGCCGATGCCGAACGTTTCAAGTTCCTTGCCGACATCGACCGTCCCGAAGTACGTGTTATGGTCAATCCGGGTGGACTGAACGAGAAGTTCGCTCATGAAAACCTCACCCATGCCGACATCTCCGTTCATCCTCGCAACGAAGAGATACCCTCGCTCATAGCTCAGGGCGATGCCGACGTGATGATAACCGAGATAACCGAAGCACCATATTATGTCCAGGCAGATTCACGCCTTGCAGCACCGCTGCTCGACCGTCCTTTCAGTCATGCCGAGATAGGCGTTCTCATGCGAAAGGGACAGGACGACCTTCTCCTGCTCATCAACGACATCATCTGTCAGATGAAGTCTGACGGCACCCTCCGTCGCCTCCACGACAAATACGGTCTTATCTATTCTTATTGAACACTATGAAACCGGCACAGATATTTCGCCAGTATATCTGGATAATCAATACACTCAGGGCATATCGCCGACTGACATTCGAAGAACTGAACCGCAAATGGATAGAAGATAAGGTTATCGACGGTAACCCGTTGCAGCGCTCGTCGTTCAACCGCCATCGCGATGCCATTCTTGACATGTTTGGCATCATCATCGATTGCGAACCGAAGGCCTATCGCTACTACATCAGCAACTCCCGTGCTCTCTACGACGACAGCGTAGAGCGGTGGCTTTTCTCTACATTGGCAGTCCACGGAGTGCTGGCAGACAGTTCGGCAGTAAAGGAACGTCTTGTACTGGAGAATGCACCATCCGGCGAACAATACCTCGAACCCATCATCCGTGCCATCAAGACCAACCGTCAGATTCTCGTCAGCTACAAAGCTTTCGGAGCAGAAGGCTACGAGAAACTGCTCTGTCCCTATGCCCTCAAACTCTGTCAGCAGCGCTGGTACCTGCTTGCCTTCACAGGTCGTCACATAGCAGTTTATGCCCTTGACCGCATGACGAATGTGAAACAGACCGATTCGGCTTTCGAGATGCCTGCCGACTTCTCTCCCCAGAATTTCTTCTCTGAATACTATGGGGTACTTACCGACGGCACACCTATGGAGCATGTCATCATCCGTGCCCATGGTCGCATGCCCGATTATCTGCGCACCCTACCTCTACATCATTCGCAGCGCGAACTGGAGGCAACCGAACACTACACCGACTTTAGTTTCGACATCCGTCCCACAGCCGACTTCCTGGGTCAGCTCCTCTCTCATGGCGACGGCATCGAGGTACTCGAACCCCAGACATTGCGCCAGAAAATGAAAGACCTGATTGCTGCGAATTTGGAAAGGTATTGAAGGGTTTAAGAAGTTTAAGCGTTCAAGGGGGTAAAGGAGTTTAAGCGTTTTTAGGGGTTTGCAACAATGCAACAAAGCAACAAAGCACAAACGCATTTTGATTCGTCTCGCACTATATATATAGATTAAGAGTCTATTTGTATTAACCAGTTATTACAAATAAGTTTTCTATATATATATACTTATAGTAATAGAAGAGGCATCCTCAGACTTCGGAAGATGCACCCTCATGCTTCGGAAGATGCACCCTCATGCTCCGAAAGAGGCAGGCTCATGCTCCGTTCATTGCGCTATAAAAGCAACACCTGTGCTTTGTTGCTTTGCTGCTTTGCTGCTTTTCTTTTATACGTCACGTCCCAGCAGAGGTATAACGTTGCGCTGAACCTAGACGTTTGAAGCATCGTAGGCAAACGTTTGAGGCATCGACGCTGAAAAAGCGAGTAGGGGAACATCTAACTAAACGAAAAGCTCTAACTATTTTCATAAACAAAAACATCGATTGTTATCACAATCTAAAAAACATTTTGTTCAACGATAACGCTAACGCTAACTATAACAAGTTTAAGAGGTTTAAGGTGTTTTAAGAGTTCAAGAAATCCAAAATTGGTTATTTTAGCAAAGCGGTGTTTTTGTCTCAAAAAGATCCGTTAGATTAGTCTAATTCGTGTTCAGAAAATAATCTCTTGTTTAACTTTAATTAACAGAAGGTGTCCTGACTTTTGGGACAACCCCCTCATAACTTTGCAGCGATTTTCAAACTTAAAATCTACAAAGTTATGGTCACAATTATTTTATTCATCTGTCTTTTCAAACTAATCGACATCATCCTGAAGTATGTAGAGAAAAAGAATTTGTCTCACGGATATTGATGTCTACAAAATGAGTAATAATTAACTGGATTGCTTAACCTTTAAAATGGAATGAATTATGGAAACGAAAAAGAAGTATTTCATGGATTGCCACCTTGCTGGTATGATGTATCACGATGCTGACGAAGTATTTGACAATCTCAAGGTAGGGACTACTTTAACTTTGAAGCGTGACCTTGATAATCGTTACGATCCCAATGCCGTGGCAGTTGTGTATTATGAAAAAAATGGTAAGAAGACTAAGGCTTCTCGATACGTAGTTGGTTATATTCCAAGGGGTGAAAACTCAGAGCTTGCAGCCTTCTTGGAAATGGGATGGGGCGAAATCTTCGAGTGTCGTAT
>CACYGK010000071.1 GCA_902774005.1 uncultured Bacteroidales bacterium
TCAGGGGAGAGCGAAAGAAAATGCCACGACCTGTCAGTCATGGTTCCTTTCAAAAGCGAGTGCAAAGGTACGCATGTTTTTTGAACTGACAAAATAATCCCGACACTTTTTTAAAAAAAACTTTCACTTTCCTACTCACCTAATATATTATAAATAATGTGTAGTCTTAGTTTACGGTTTACGGTTTACTGTTTAAAGGGTAAAGTTAATAGTTAAAGACTTCAAGACCATGAACCATACAGGACAGGTGTCAGTTTCCTGATGTCTTTCGTCTTAAAGAAGGCCTATAATGCATTAACAGTTTATCTCTCACATATCATTCTTGCCAGGTCGTTGAGTGCCATGCACTGATCTCGACGGATAGTGAGACGCTCATTATGGTGCTCCCATGGTGCGAGTATCAGCAGTTGGCCACGCCCACAAGCCTCCATGCGCCGTCCGTCAGGCTTGGCTAAGTCGGCAAAACCGTTCTCTTGCAGGATGATGAGGGGCAGACCCTCGCTGAAGGCTGCATGCATCACAGTCTTCTCACCCTTCGAAATGCAGGGTGATACCAGTACGGCACCGGCGCGTGCCTGCTGGAGCCACCACGCCTGCTTCTCGGCTATCTCGTCATCAGTAAGACGACGAGAGCACTGAACTTGCAGACGTACGGGACTGTCAAGCAGAAAGCGGTTGCCGATGGCAGAGAACTGCTGGCCTGCCACTATAAGCCCTCGTTGTACGCGGAAAAGGTCGGGGTGCTCCCGTTTCATCAACAGACGTCTGGGGTTGTCTTTCAGATAGTCCAGCCAGCGTTGCAGCTGCCCTTGGCGCAGCAGGAGCTTATCGTTGAATCCTGGGGCGAACAGCAGACCGTGGCGGAGGTCCTTTTGTTTCGTTTCTTCCAGTCCCGTTTGTTGATGCCCTGTTTGTTGTGACTGAGTCGCAACATACTGAACGGAGGAAAAAAGCTCGCGGTACGAGCGGTTGCAACCGGTTTTGAAGCCGCGAATGACGCGGCTCAGGTCTTTCTCTATTTTTTCCTTAAAGAAGATTATGCCGTGCATATGGTCAGGCATCATCTGTAGGGCTTTGATTTCTATCTGTGGATAATAGTTGGGGATGCCCCACCATTCATCGGCTACACGCCGTCCCAATTCGCTGAGTTCTATGCGTGGCTCTTCTTCACTGCCCTCTACAACAACCAGAACCATTGCGTCATCGTCATCGGAGAGAAAAAAACGAAAAAAAATATAAGAGGATGTGCCTATTTGGCACACCCTCTCGTCCAATCAGCTAAGCTTAATATCATTCTAATTCTTCATTCTTATTTCTTTGAGAAACGTGTACTCTTTACACCGCTTTCATCTTGGAAAGAGAGAATATAAACACCTGTTGACAGGTCGTAAATACCAATCTGACCGCCAATGACGCCAATACTCTTTACAAGTTTGCCATCTGAAGTGTATATTTTCGCTGTACCCTCTTTATCATCACCAAGATAAATATAGTTGTCATCAATATCGAATGTCAGACCGCTTAGCATAGCCTTTGCTGCAGAAGTAATAGTTCCGCCGAATACAGCCTTGGCTGTTGTATTTGGCTGTGTCAGTTTGAGATCAATTACAGGTGAATTATAGTCGTTCCCGTTTATTGTCCAGTGCTGGAATTTATCATCGGTAACAGGAATAGCTGTAAGACGTACAGTCGAACCTACTACTACATCATAGGTGCTTACTGCATCCCAGTTTTCCATTGGGAATGCCAGACCCATACCTTCGCATGATATGCTCAGTGTACCTAAACTCAGCGTACAACCTTCTGTTATAACAGCAGAACCATGGTAGCTAGAAACGTAATATGCCTTACCAGGCTCAACACGTGCCTTTCCTACACCATTTTGTACATATACAGGAATTGAACTGTATCTATCATTTCTGTCAGAATATAAAGAGAGAGAACTGCCAGAACTATAACCAGGCATTGGCTGGCCATTCACTAAAACATTAAATGTAACGTAAGCAGGAATGGTTAGTGTTACAGACTTGTCTCCATTCAGTTCAACTGTTTGAGATAAAGATTCGAAACCGCTCACATAAACTGTATATGTGCCACGCAATAGTGTCCATGAAGCCTGACCATTCATATCCGTGCTCATGCTGTTTCCTCCAGTACAATAAACATGCTGGTCTGCGACTGCATTACCATCAGTATCTTTAACATTAACTGTCAGAGTAGCATAATTTAAAGCAATAGTTTTGTTGCCATCCAAAGTAAATGAATTAGTTTGTGAATATGATGAGATTGCGTACCAATATTCGCCTGATGTGAGATAGTATTTAGTATCAAAACCTACGGACTGACTATTAGATGAGGACCGACTTCCAAGATACATTGTACTACTGCCAGTACTGAGATTGGTTGTGAACATTACATAAAACAACTGTACAGGCACAATATTTTCACCTGCAGTTACAGTCACATCCACTTCACTAACTCTATTAATACGCAATTTGTAATTGCCAGGCATAGTGTTAATAACAATCTTTCCGTCTTCTGGAATAACTTCAGAATAACTTGAGCTCATAGCTCCCCATTCAAATGTCTGAGTATTCAATGCTGATATATCATCGCAACTCAAAGAAATAGTTACCTTGGAAGTATTGATGTTAACAACCCCATCCTCTTCTCCTACAGTAAAATTAGTAGAATTTCCAGCAACAGTATATGCATATTCTCCAGGCAACAGATACATCGCAGCCTCTCCCTTGCTGTTTGTGACACTGATTGTCTGATTGGCATTAGGAGTATTGCCCGTCTTGGAGACGAACGTAACTTTCTGATAATCCAAGTAAGCTGTCATATCTCCATTCACCTCGAACTTTTTACTAAAGGCACCTATCACATCCTTAATCCAGTAAGCACCAGCAGGAACCTTAGGGTAAGAACTGTATCCAGAAGGATACCAACTTGCAACATAATTTGACTTATCACCATACTTGTAGACATATATAGAGCTATAGCTTTCACCACTTACATTTACTGGAAAATCACCATTTCGTGGAACTATCTTCATGGTATAAGTTGAAGCAACGGGACCACTTCCTCCCCCATCTCCTCTAACAAGATCAAGATTATAATCACTGGTCAATGTAAAACTACCTCTTTGGTCTGCACTTTCCCATTTATATGTGTACTCGTCAGCTGGCGCTAAATAACAAGTTGCAGTTCCATCATAATAAGATGTGTATATACTATAACTACGTCCATTTGTGTCATACACATAAACATTTTGCCCAGTTACAGGATTACCTTCCTTGTCTTTTGTAGTTACAGTTAGTTTATGGCAGTTAAGATTGATTACAGCACCGCCTGTCACCGTAATTGTTGCTTCATGTCCAAGACTGGACCGATAAGCAACAGTCTGACCTACATAACTGTCATCTATATCAATCACACCTTCTCCATCACTCATATAGGTGTCACTATTCAATTGCTCTCCACCCTTGTAAATATAAATTTGAGGAGTAGAACTAAAACTTGTAACCTGCTCATTGTTGTACATTACCTTAAAAGTAATTTGTGCAGCCCGCATACTAACAGGCACAAAACATGTTGCCACTAAGACAATCACAAAAAGGAAAAACTTTTTCATGCGATTTAGAGTTTAAAAGTTAATAATAGAAAAGATATTTGTTTGGTGTTAATAAAAAATTGGCGGTTAGTGGTTAAAAACAGGGCGTAACTTGCTTATTAAACCACGGGCACCGCCAAGCGCCTCACCAAACAATAAGCAATTAAGAATTCACGTCCTGCACGGCGTGACTCTTTACCTGCTTATTCCCGTTTGGTTGAATTTGGCGGATTCGTGGTTTGAGAATAAGAAGCAAAAGCCTCGTTATACTACTTCGTATTTATTACATATACATTTTTAAAAAATTATTTTACGGCGGCAAATATAAATCCATTTTTTCAAACTTACAAATATATTATAAAAATTTTTTACACTTCCGGATTCATCCCATTGTTTATTTTGAGGAGGATTCGCTCCTAACCTCACTTACTCACTATATGGGCATCTATCCCATTATTCATCAGGCTTTCAGCAAGTGACCTGTGATCCTGAGAGGTCACTTGCGAAAAAGCCTGTGACCAGTGTGACCGCTGTGACCTGTGACTTTAAGGTCTTTCACACGCTTACGGAAGGTGGTTAGTCATTTGTTAGTATTAGTTATTATTCTATTATTCTATTATTCTATAGTAGTAATGAAGTATTTACATTAATATATGAACGTATTTAATAATACATCATACTTACATCATACATCTTACATCTTACCTCTTACTTCTTCCATCATACATCTCACCTCTCCCCCTCCCTCTCTGCACACGAAAAACACCTTAAGGTCACAGGTCACACTGGTCACAACGGTCACACGCCTGCATCTTTCGGAGCGTGAGCCTGCCGCTTCATGAGCACGCGGGCGCGACGTCTCGACGTGTTCAGCGCCTCGTCACGTCACGGCTGAGACGTGGTAAAAATAGAACCTCTTGCTGTCACAGCAGGAGGTTCTTGCTAATAACTTAATAAAACAACCCATGTCTCGTGTGGTTAACGAGAGGATGCAAGGTAAATTATCGGATGAAGAGTAGTTCGCGATATTTCGGAAGTGTCCAGCAGCTGTCATCGACGATGAGTTCGAGTTTGTCGATGTGGTAGCGGATTTCATCGAATTTAGGTTCGATGGTGTCGTGATATGCAACGGCTTTGTCGTGTTCGCTGGCTATCTTGTTGGCTACCTTACGTGCGTTGACAAGTTCCTCGACGAGACACTCAATCTTGGATGTGCGTTCGGCTATCTCTTCTATGAGCTTCATGTTGCGTGCAGAGAGCTGTGCTGCCTTATCGGCTGGGAAGATAGCTGCCATGTTCTGCACGTTGCTGAGCAGCTGTGACTGGTAGCGCGTAGCTACTGGTATGATGTGGTTCATAGAGAGGTCGCCAAGGACACGTGCTTCAATCTGTATCTTCTTGGTGTAGGTCTCCCATTTCACAGGTTTGCACGCTTTGATATCGTCGCGCAGAACGTCGATGATAGCATGATACTTAGGCGAATGACCTGAACCTTCTGAATATTTAGAGTCTTTTGAGTACTCTGCAATTTTAGCATCAACACGCTGCTTGAAGCTTACGAGTGCTTCGGCTACGGCACTGTTGAGTGCAGTCATGGCAGATGCACAGTTTGCTTCGCTACCTACGGCACGGAACTCGAATCGGTTGCCGGTGAAGGCGAAAGGAGATGTTCGGTTACGGTCGGTATTGTCGATGAGCAGTTCAGGAATCTCAGGAATGTCGAGTTTCATGCCCTGCTTGCCTGCTACAGAGAGGAGATCGTCCTTGTCAGCAAGTTCGATGTGGTCGAGCAGTTCGGTGAGCTGACGTCCGAGGAACGAAGAAATGATTGCTGGAGGTGCTTCATTTGCTCCGAGTCGGTGAGCGTTGGTTGCACTCATGATGCTGGCTTTGAGGAGTCCGTTGTGACGGTATACACCCATGAGAGTCTCAACGATGAAGACAGCGAAGCGGAGGTTCTGTTCCGGTGTCTTGCCCGGTGCGTGGAGAAGTATGCCGTTGTCGGTAGAGAGACTCCAGTTGTTGTGCTTTCCTGAACCGTTGATGCCGTCGAACGGTTTTTCGTGAAGCAGTACGCGGAAGCTATGTTTGCGAGCCACACGCTTCATGAGTGACATGAGGAGCATGTTGTGATCGACGGCGAGGTTTGTCTCTTCGAAGATTGGAGCCAACTCGAACTGGTTTGGTGCCACCTCGTTGTGACGTGTCTTACAAGGGATGCCGAGTTCGAGAGCCTGAATCTCAAGGTCGCGCATGAAAGCAGCCACACGTTCAGGGATAGAACCGAAGTAGTGGTCGTCCATCTGCTGGTTCTTAGCTGAGTCGTGTCCCATGAGTGTGCGTCCGGTGAGGAGCAGGTCAGGACGGGCTGCATACAGTCCTTCGTCGACGAGGAAGTACTCCTGTTCCCATCCGAGGTTTGACACTACCTTCTTTACAGACGGGTCGAAATAGTGGCATACGTCGGTAGCTGCTATGTTGACTGCATGGAGAGCACGCAGGAGTGGTGCCTTGTAGTCGAGTGCCTCACCACTGTAGCTGATGAAGACGGTAGGGATGCAGAGAGTATCGTCGATGATGAAGACAGGAGATGTAGGGTCCCATGCCGAGTAACCACGTGCCTCGAATGTAGAACGGATACCGCCAGAGGGGAATGAAGAAGCATCGGGTTCCTGCTGTACGAGCAGTTTGCCTGTAAATTCTTCGACCATACCACCCTTACCATCGTGCTCGATGAAAGAGTCATGCTTCTCAGCTGTACCTTCAGTGAGGGGCTGGAACCAGTGTGTATAGTGAGTAACGCCGTTCTCAACTGCCCACTGCTTCATGCCGGCTGCAACTGCGTCGGCTATGCTGCGATCGAGCTGTGCACCGTTGTCCATGACGTCAATCATCTTCTCATAGACATTCTTCGGAAGGTAACGGTACATCTTTTCGCGATTGAATACTTTCTTACCGTAATAAGCTGACGGACGTTCGTCAGGTGTTGAAGGAACAAGAGGCTTTTTCTTGAATGCCTCACCTACTACTTGAAATCTCAGTGTTTCCATAATTCCATATTTTTTTAGTTTACTGTTTACTGTTTACCGTTTACAGTTTTGTGGTTATGAATTTTTCCATTTATCTATTCTGTCGAGGGCTCGGTCGGTAGCTTCGCGGGTACCGAATGCTGTGAAACGAACGTATCCTTCGCCGCTGGGACCGAATCCGACGCCTGGGGTACATACAATCTGTGCACCGTAGAGGAGTTCGTCGAAGAACTGCCATGAACTGCATCCCTCGGGTGTCTGCATCCAGATGTAAGGTGCATTTTCACCTCCTACTGCCTTGAAGCCCAGGGAGCGGAGACAGTCGAGCATCTTACGGGCATTCTGCATGTAGTAGTCGATGGTGGACTGTACCTGTCGTTTGCCTTCAGGACTGTAGATAGCTTCGGCTGCACGCTGACTTATGTAGCTCGTGCCGTTGAACTTAGTACTCTGACGACGGTTCCACAGAGGGTTGAGTGGTATATGCTCCCCATCGAGGGTCAGGGCTGTGAGTTCCTTTGGTACTACGGTATAACCACAGCGCACTCCGGTGAATCCGGCTGTCTTGGAATAGGAGCGGAACTCAATGGCGCATTTCTTCGCACCTCGTATCTCGTAAATGGAACGAGGGATGGAAGGGTCAGTGATGTATGCCTGATAAGCTGCATCGTAGAGGATGAGTACGTCGTTCTTCAGGGCGTAATTGACCCAGCTACTCAGTTCCTGTTTGGTGAGGACGGTGCCTGTGGGGTTGTTCGGGTAGCACAGATAGACCACGTCGACATGGCGCTGTGGGGGCACCTGTGGTACGAAACCGTTTTCTGCTGTGCAGGGAATATATACTATGTCGCTCCAACGACCGTCGATGAATGTGCCGGCACGACCAGCCATCACGTTCGAATCAACATAAACGGGATAGACAGGGTCGGTCACTCCGATGACGTTGTCCCAGCGGAACAGTTCCTGGATGTTGCCGGTATCGCTCTTTGCTCCGTCGTTGATGAATATTTCGTCCTTGTTGATGCGGATGCCATGCGACTGGTAGTCGTTTTTTACTATAGCATCGCGTAGGAACTCGTAGCCCTGTTCGGGACCATAGCCACGGAAGCTGCTTGCAGTAGCCATCTCGTCGGTAGCCTTGTGCATGGCTTCGATGACGGCAGGACAGAGAGGTTGGGTGACGTCACCTATACCCAAGGATATGATGTCGGCATCGGGATGGGTCACCTTGAAGACTCGTATTTTTTTCGCTATATCGGCAAACAGATAGCCCGATGATAGTTTAAGGAAATGTTCGTTTACTAAAGCCATGGGTTTTTAGTTTACTGTTTACAGTTTACAGTTTACGGTTATATATCTATTTCGCCATCGAAGACGAAAGTGGCAGGTCCAGTCATATAGACGTGATTGTCGGTTTCGTTCCAGAGGATGTGGAGTGTGCCTCCATCCATGTCGATGCCGACATTACGGGAACTTCTGCCCGTGTGTATTGCTGCTACGGCTGTGGCACAGGCTCCGGTGCCGCATGCCATCGTGATACCGCTGCCTCGCTCCCAGACGCGCACACGGAACTGGTCCTGCGCAACGGACTTTACATATTCTATATTGCACCGCTCGGGGAAGGCGGGATGGGTCTCGAGGAGAGGTCCTTCAGTAGCCACACGATCCACGTCGTCGGTGAAGATGACATAATGCGGATTACCCATCGAAACGAAGGTGCCCGATGGCAGACTATCGTCGGGACGGAATTGTTTCGGGTTTTCAAGGACGGGTTCTCCCATATCAACGGTTACACTCTCGACAGTATCAAGGTCGGAGATATGAAGCTGCAGGATTTTTATGCCGGAGAGAGTATTCAGACGGATGGTCGTAAGGTTGGTCAGACGACGTTCGTAGAGGTACTTGCCTATGCATCGGGATGCATTGCCGCACATCATGGCTTCGCTACCGTCGGCATTGAAGATGCGCATGGTGAAATCGGCATCGGGTGTGGGTGACAGTCCGATGAGTACCAGTCCGTCGCTTCCTATACCTGTATGGCGGTTGCTCAAGGCAACGGAAAGTGCTGACGGGTCGGCAACCGCCTGGTGTGTAGTATCGACATATATATAGTCGTTACCCGCTCCGTGCATTTTACTGAATCGCAGTTTCATTATCTTGTGAGATATTCGTTTACTTTCTTTGCTGTATCTATACCGCTTGCCATAGCACGTACGACGAGTGAGGCTCCGTTAGCAGCATCGCCACATACGAATACGTTGTCTGGGTATTGCGGATGTTCAGGTTTGAGGAATCCCATAGCGAGCAGTACCAGCTCAGCCTTGATGATTTCGGGTTCACTCTTTGGAACCATCATAGGACGTCCACCCTCGGGATTCGGTTTCCATTCCACTTCCTGTACCTTCACACCGGTGAGCTTACCATCCGTACCGAGAAACTCCAGTGTGTTCATATTCCAACGACGTGTGCACCCCTCCTCGTGACTCGAAGTAGTCTTCAATGTACGCGGATAAGCAGGCCATGGGTTCTGTGGGTCAACAGGTCCCTCGACGGGTTTCGGCAGGATCTCAATCTGTGTAACGCTGCGGCATCCTTGTCGGTGGGCTGTACCTATACAGTCACTGCCTGTGTCGCCACCACCGATGACGAGCACATCCTTATCCTTAGCTGTCACGCGTTCGTCGCTTGAGAATTCCATACCCGCCAGAACACGGTTCTGCTGGGCAAGCAGTTCGAGTGCGAAATGAACACCTTTCAGTTCTCTGCCCGGCACCTTGAGGTCGCGAGCTGTGGGAGTACCAGTGGCAATGACAATAGCTGAGTACTGTTGCGTTAACATCTCGACAGACTCGATCTTTTCACCATAACGGAAAGTGATGCCTTCGGCTTCAAGGAGTCGGAGTCGGCGATCGATAACAGCTTTGTTGAGTTTGAAGTTTGGTATACCATAGCGGAGGAGTCCGCCTGCTGCTTCGTTTTTCTCGAATATGGTCACGGTGTATCCCATGAGGTTGAGACTGTTTGCAGCAGCCAGTCCGGCAGGACCGCCTCCT
>CACYGK010000072.1 GCA_902774005.1 uncultured Bacteroidales bacterium
CTTAAACTCTTAAACTGACGCAGTCTTAGTCGCGGCGGAAGATGTCGCGGGTATATACTTTGTCCTGGACGTCGTCGAGGGCGGTGTCGTAGCGGTTGGCTATGATGGCGTTGCTCTGGCTCTTGAAGTCGTCAAGGTTGTTGACTACGGGTGAACCGAAGAAGGTGGTGCCGTCTTCGAGTGTGGGTTCGTAGATGATGACGTTGGCTCCCTTGGCTTTGATACGTTTCATGATGCCCTGGATGGAGGACTGACGGAAGTTGTCGGAGTTGGACTTCATGGTAAGACGATATACTCCGATGGTGACCTGGCGTTCCTGCTGCTGGTTCCAGTGGGTGCGGTTGGTATAGCTGTAGTAACCTGCCATCTGGAGTACACGGTCGGCGATAAAGTCTTTGCGTGTGCGGTTGGAATCGACGATGGCTGACATCATGGTCTGAGGCACATCCTGATAGTTGGCAAGCAGCTGCTTGGTGTCTTTCGGCAGACAGTAGCCTCCGTAGCCGAAGGATGGGTTGTTGTAGTGTGTGCCGATACGTGGGTCGAGTCCGACACCCTGGATGATGGCTTCGGTATCAAGTCCCTTGACTTCGGCATATGTGTCGAGCTCGTTGAAGTAGCTGACACGAAGTGCGAGGTATGTGTTGGCGAAGAGTTTGACGGCTTCTGCCTCTTTCGTACCCATGAAGAGGGTAGGGATGTCCTGTTTGAGTGCTCCCTCCTGAAGGAGCGCTGCAAACTCATGCGCTGCCTCTTCGAGGTGTTCGCCACAGATGGCGAGTATGGTCTGGTTTTCGGTCTCGTTCTCCTTGCCTTTTATCAGTTTGGGATAACCCACGATGATTCGGCTGGGGTAGAGGTTGTCGTAGAGTGCCTTTGATTCGCGCAGGAATTCGGGTGAGAAGAGGAGGTTGAACTTCTTGCCTGCCAGCGACGGGGTAGTCATGAACTTGATGGCATAGCGGCAGTAGAGACTGCGGCAGTAGCCTACTGGAATGGTACTCTTGATGACCATTACGGCGTTAGGGTTGACTTCGAGTACGAGGTCGATGACTTCTTCGACGTGGCTTGTGTCGAAGTAGTTCTTGACGGGGTCGTAGTTGGTTGGTGCGGCGATGACTACGAAGTCGGCATCTCGGTAGGCTGACTTGCCGTCGAGTGTGGCTGTGAGGTTCAGTTCTTTCTCAGCTAGGTATTTCTCGATGTACTCGTCCTGGATAGGTGATTTACGATTGTTGATGAGGTCCACTTTCTCCTTTACGACATCGACTGCAACGACTTCGTTGTGCTGTGCCAGAAGTGTGGCGATACTGAGTCCGACGTATCCTGTGCCGGCTACTGCTATTTTTTTCATGTTGTTATTCGGTGTATTGGTTTGTAATGTAAATCTTGTCGTTCTTGAATGTGATGACAACAGTTATATAGGTGTTGTTACCCTTCTCAGGACAGCGGAACGAATAGCTCTTGACTTCGCTCTTGATGAGAGCGGTGAGGAATGACTTCCACTTGCTGGTGCTGTCTTCGTCGGCAAGAGTGCCGTAGGTATCCTTTGCAGAAGAGGGGTCGTACGCATCGCTGAGATATTCTTCTACTATTTCCAATGTGAAGACTGAATTAGCCTGTTTCTGTACTTTATTGGCGAATTCATCGGTGATTTCTGCGCCTGTCACGTTGCCGTTGTCATCGTAGGTGAGGATGTCCTTGATGTCGTAGCTGTAGATGTCATCTACCTGTTTCAGGCGATTGCTGCTGAACTTATACAGCATCTGATGGGTGAATCCATCGGAGGTTAAAGTAGTTGCTGAAGCCTTGGCTGCGGGGTCGAAACCTGCATCGGTGATGGTGGAGTCGTTGACGTCGAGGTAGGTAGCTACCATTTCACGAGTGTCGCCGAAGTTGGCATTTATGGCATCTGCCTGGTTGACTCTGATAGTAGTCTGTTTGGTGAGCGGTGGGAAGTAGAGTGCCTCGCCTTCCGAACTGGTACTGCTCTTGTTGATGGACGGTGTGCGGAACGTCACCTGATATGTGCCGCCAGAGGGTGGCAGAATGATCTGGAATGAGAAGTCGTGAGGTATGCGCAGGTCTTCCGTCTTAAGGACAGGGATGGTGTCGGTCTTGGTGTAACCGTTGCCACTGACTGTACAGGTGAAAGAAGCGGAAGAAGCAAAATATACATGTTCGCCCACGCTGGAGAATGTGACGGCTACTGTGGCTTTCTGTCCGGTATAGTGGTTTGAGGGTGAAATGGTCAGTGAACCGAGTTCGGGACTTACGGATGTGAAGTCGCTGTCGGAGCAATTTGTGAAGAGTAATGCTGTCAGTGCAGCAAAAAGAATGAGCTGAAATGAGGTTTTCATAAGTTAAATTTACATATTTGGCACAAAGTTATAACATTTGTAGATAAAATTCCTTATATTTGCCACGAAAATATAAATTTGGAGAATTATGTTTAGCGGAATAGTAGAAGAAACGGCAACTGTAGTTGGCATTGAACGCGAATTGGAGAATATCCACCTGACGCTGACCTGTTCGTTTGTAAGCGAACTGAAGATAGACCAGAGTGTGGCTCACAACGGGGTTTGTCTGACGGTGGTGCGCCTGAAGGATGACACTTATACCGTGACTGCGATGAAGGAGACTCTGGATAAGTCGAACCTCGGACTGCTGAAGGTGGGTGACAAGGTGAATGTGGAGCGCTCGATGATGATGAACGGCAGACTGGACGGACATATCGTTCAGGGACACGTGGATCAGACGGCAGTATGTGTGTCGAAGACAGACCAGAAGGGCAGTTGGACGTTCCGCTTCTCGTATAATTTCGACCGCGACATGGCCCGTAAGGGTTATTTCACCGTGGATAAAGGCAGTGTGACGGTGAACGGAGTGAGTCTGACGGTATGCAACAGTACGAACAACTCGTTCGAGGTGAATATCATCCCTTATACATTCGACAATACCAAAGATTATCACAACTGACTCAATAACTTATTACTTATGAAAAAACTGTTATCTATCTTTAGCCTTATGCTTATTGCTGTAGCTGCGACGGCTCAGCAGAAAGTAAGTGTGAAATGGCAGCTGAGCGATGCTACTAATCTCAAAGCAACCATTATTACAGGCGACACAGAAGGCGTGTTGTCAACAAATTATCTGAATGGTACAAATATTGCATCTGCCGAGCCTATGGCTTCTGGTAATGCGGAATCTGGTTATACAGTTCCAGTGTACGACCCTGTGTTCATGAAGTTCAATGTAAAAACAAAGGTAACTGGAAAGACTGCTGGACACAATATTGCAATGAGTGTAGGTCCTGCAACTGGACATACTTTTAAACCTACAAAGATTTCGTTCGACGCTGCTAAGTGTGGTACTGACGGTGGAAACTTCGACGTGTATATCAAAGGAGGTGCCGTGACTTCAGAAAAAGCTTTGGCTACTAATGTATCACCTCTGCGTAACAGGACAGGACAGAGTAACCCTAATGGCTATTCACACCACGAATATGTAGTGAGCGACATTCTTGTAGAGAGCGGAAACTTCGTGCTTTTCCTGTATATCTACAACATAAACGGTGTTGACGATGCTAATCCAAAACAGATTGCTTTCAGAAATGTAGTAATCGAAGGCGTGCTCGACGAACCGATTTACGATGTAAGTCACTATGCCACTGCTGTTGCATGCAAGACTGCTGGAGGCGAAGATGTCAATCTGTATGATATTACGAAAAATTTGAGAAACAACGAACAGGCTACTTACCCCATACTGATGTATGGAGATCCTACAGACTTCAGCCTTACCCTTGCTGACGGATTTACTTATTCCGTTGACTATAAGAATAAAATTGCTACATATAATATAAAGGATGCTTCAAATGAAGTTGTTTTCACATTCAGTGTACTTTTCAAGGTGACTAATCGCAAGCCGAAACCTGCAGCAACACCTTTGAAACGTGGACTGATGGCTGTGAACCTGTCGCAGTCTGGCGGAAGCGGAAACCTTGTTTCATGGCGAGCAAGAGCATACGACAACAGAAACTACAAGTTCAAGTTGTATAAGGGTACAAGTGCTTCGGATATAAATTCGAAAGTCAACAGCGGAAACTTCATTTCGGGCAAGACTAACTTTGCCGATACTGGTGGTGGTACAACAACATACTATCGTTTGGAAGTATATAACGATAATAATGAGATAGTAGAGCGAGATACTTGTAAGGCTTGGTCTTCGCAGGTGACATACATAGACCTTGAAGGTGGTGCTCCTACGGACATATGGGGCAGGGGAGCCACATATACTCCGAATGATGCCTCTATCTGTGATATGGATGGCGATGGAGAGTATGAGATAATACTTAAATGGAGTCCATCAAACGAAAAGGATGCTGCATCAAAAGGTACTACTTCTCCTGAATATTTCGGATGCTACAAGATGAATGGAAAACGCCTGTGGATACTTACTGGTGGTCCTAATATGTTCTCATCTGCCCACACTTCTTCTTTCGTTGCATGGGACTTTGATGGTGACGGTTACGGAGAATTTATGATTAAGACAGGTCATGGAGCTATCGATGGCGAGGGTAACTACCTCAGCGTAGATAAAGATCCTACTGGCAATTATCTCAATTCAAGAGGAAAACAGGTGAGTGGTGAGGAATGGATTACAGTGTTCGATGGAATGACTGGTGCAGAATTGAAGACTATTCCTTATCATACTGACTATGCTGCAGGCTCATCATATTGGGGTGATAGCGAGCAAAACCGTTCTGAGAGATATCTTGCCGGCATAGCTTGGCTTGACGGAAAGAATGGAAATCCAAGTGGTATCTTCGCTCGCGGATATTATAGTGGTGCCTTCATCGGTGCTTATGACTGGGATGGAACAGATCTCACCCTGCGCTGGCTGCACAGAGCTCTAACCGCATCAAATGGTCAGGTGAAGTATGCCGACGGAACAACAAAGACTCTTACTAAAACTGTATATGGCGAAGGTTGTCACTGGTTCTCTGTGGCAGATGTGAATTTTGACGGCAAGCAGGATATAACCTATGGTTCTGGTGCCCTGAAGCATGATGGTACAACACTATATCGCACAGGACTTGGACATGGTGATGCCCTTCATGTCAGCGACTTTGACCCAAACCGCCCTGGAATGGAAGCCTTTATGGTACATGAAAAAGGACAGTTCGGTATGGATTATCGTGATGCTACAACAGGTGAACTGCTGTTACGAAAGACTGCTTCTGGAGACACAGGTCGCGGATTTATGGCAAACTTCGACCCGGAGAGAGATGATGCTTTATGGCAGGCTTCTGCCTGGGGAAATATATTTGATAAAGACGGAAACAGTGTTGTAGAATCAAAAACGTGGGGTGGTGGTGCTGCTGCACAGGATCGCTTGTACTGGACAGGCACACTTGGCGATGACTTTTGGGGCAAGGGTGTTCTTGAGACTTGGAACCCTTCTTCAAAGAACTTTGACAGGCTGATCGGTTGTGTAAACGGCGGAAACTATACATACGGAAAAACCAACAATGCTTCAAAGAATAATGCCAGCCTGTTAGGAGATGTCTTTGGTGACTGGAGAGAAGAGGTAATCTGCTGGTCGGAAGGAGGAACTACTGGTTATCAGTTGGTAGTGAATGCTACAAGCTATCAGACAGATTATATCGTGCCACATCTGTTGGATGATATAGACTACAGAGCACAGATAATCGCTGAAAACTGTTGCTACAATCAGCCGCCTCATCTGGGATATAATCTGCGTGAATCAAAGAAGATCACTGCTGAAACATTCGAAGTTGAGAATGCTCCAGCCGGCATGGGAAAATACTGGGGCGCTATCTATGTTACATATCCTGTAATAGTACCTAAAGGTGTGACTGCATTTTCTATAACAGGCTACGAGTATACAGAAGGATATGATACGCTGAAGGTTACTACTATCGGTTCAGGAAAGATAATAGCAGCTAATAAGCCTATTGTGTTCAACTCTGAGGTGAAGAATCCTGTATTCGTTCCAACAGCAGTCGCTTCAAACGTTACAATGGGAACTAATTATGTAAAAGGTTTCTATTGTGATTCCATCCCTACTGTTTCTGCTTCACAAGCTTTATATAAGTATATCTATGAGTTCTGTGATGGCTACAGAGGTGTAGGTTTCTACAAGACAGATGGTTTCTGGAGGGTGCCTGGTGGTACTGCTTACGGAGTATTCGGATTCAGTACGACCTACCCGGGTGCAGACTCTTATATATTAGGATACCCTTACAATCCTACTCCGACAAGCATATCTTCTTATTTTGCTGACGGACAAGACGAGAAAGAAACTGAAGCAATCTACACTCTGCAGGGAATTCGCCTTAGGGAAAAACCCGTTGCCGGCACTGTTTACATAGTGAAGAAAGCCGATGGTTCTGTGCGCAAGCAGGTATTCAAGTAAGAACAATACATATCTAAAAGGAAATCACAATCTACTTCAGGTTGTGATTTTTTTTATTTTTTTTACTGACGTACTCTATTTATTTCATTTATTATGTGTATCTTCGCGGCAAATAATGGAAATAAAGATGAATATATTGGAATTGTCGGAGCAGGAGATTCAGCGCAGGGCAAACCTCGACGCGATGAAGGCTATGGGCATCGAACCATATCCTGCTGCCATGTATGAGACAAATGCGTACTCAACTGATATAATAGCTGAGTTCGTGGATCCTGAGACAGACGAAGAAGGAAAGCCTGTAGGCGGACTGAGAGAAGTGAGCATCGCAGGACGTATGATGAGTCGCCGTGTGATGGGTAAGGCTTCGTTTGCAGAGTTGCAGGACTCGAAGGGTAGGATTCAGGT
>CACYGK010000073.1 GCA_902774005.1 uncultured Bacteroidales bacterium
AACAGCAACGAACTGGTTGACGTATTCAGTGTTTCAGGTGCTTTGGTAGCAAAACAGATTCCTGCTTCCCAGATCAAGAACCTGCAGACAGGTATCTATGTAGTAAACGGTCAGACTATTGCAGTCAGATAACATTGAACAAAAAAATGAAAAAAATGTACAATACATATTGGTGGTGGCAGAACTTAAGATTCAAAATATCGTAAGTCGAACAGCCATGTGTCAATATCAAGGTGACATAAAGAGAAAAAGAAAAGCTTGTCGTACTTACGGCAAGCTTTTTTTTGATTAAAAGAACAACAAAGAAAACAACTAAATACGATAACAAAATAGGAAAGTATGAAAACTTATCATGTCGATCAAAACGGATTCTACGGTACCTACGGTGGAGCATATATCCCCGAAATACTCTACAAGACCGTAGAGGACCTGAAGAAGGCGTATCTGCCAATCATCGAGAGTGCTGAGTTCAAGGAGGAATATCATGCACTGCTCCGCGACTATGTAGGACGTCCTTCCCCACTCTACTATGCCAAGCGCATGAGTGAGAAGTACGGATGTCAGCTCTATCTGAAACGCGAAGACCTGAACCACACCGGAGCACATAAGATAAATAATGCTCTCGGACAGATTCTGCTTGCAAAGAAAATGGGTAAGAAACGTATCATCGCTGAGACTGGAGCCGGACAGCACGGAGTAGCTACTGCTACTGCCTGTGCACTGATGGATATGCCTTGTACTGTGTATCAGGGAGCACTCGATGTAGAGCGTCAGCATGTAAACGTGGAACGGATGAAGATGCTGGGAGCAACTGTCGTTCCTGTTCAGAGTGGAAACAAAACACTGAAAGATGCTACGAACGAAGCTATCCGTGACTGGTGCTGTCACCCTGCCGACACATTTTATATTATAGGCAGTACGGTGGGTCCGCATCCTTATCCCGACATGGTAGCACGACTGCAGAGTGTCATTTCCGAAGAACTGAAATGGCAACTGAAGGAGAAGATAGGTCGTGACTATCCCGACTACCTCATGGCTTGTGTGGGTGGTGGCAGTAATGCAGCCGGAACAATCTACCACTATATCGATGACGAAAGAGTGAAAATCATTCTCGGTGAGGCCGGTGGACTCGGTATCGACAGTGGACAGACAGCAGCAAGTATGCAGGTGGGTACAGTGGGCATCCTACATGGTAGCCGTATCAAACTGATGCAGACCGACGACGGACAGATTGTCGAACCATATTCCATCAGTGCCGGACTGGATTATCCGGGTACGGGTCCGATACATTGCAACCTCTACGAGACAGGACGGGCACAGGTGCTGCCGGCAAATGACGACGAGGCTCTGCGTGCTGCCTTCGAACTGACTCGCATGGAGGGTATCATCCCCGCACTTGAGAGTGCACATGCTCTGGCTCTGCTGCCAAAGGTCAAGGAGCAGTTCACACCCGACTCCGTCGTAGTACTCACAGTAAGTGGACGCGGCGATAAGGACCTCGACACATATCTCAAATATTCATCCTCAATAAGTATCTGAATACAACCATTAAACACTGCCAATTATGTTTACTTTTCATACAGCAAGCAAGAAAATCATCGGCGACCTGAACACTCCCGTCAGTGTCTATCTCCGAGTTCGCGATGCCTATCCACAGAGTGCTCTGATGGAGAGTTCCGATTATCATGACAACAAGAATTCACGTTCGTTTATCGGACTCCATCCCATTGCCAGCATCATTGTGGCACACGGTATCGGAACAGCCAAATACCCTGACGGAAAGACGGTGAGCAAACCTATCACTGCCGAGTATGACACGGCACAGTGCATAAACGAGTTTCTGAGTCAGTTCCATGTCGAAGGCAACAACTCCGACTACTGCGGACTTTACGGTTATACTTCGTTCAATGCAGTACGTTATTTCGAGAATATAAATGTCAAGGATGAGACACTTGACAAGAACGATGCTCCCGATATACTTTATATCCTCTATAAGGATTATATCGTGTTTGACCATTTCAACAATGAACTGACTCTCATCGAACTGTTGCAGGACGGTGAACAGGATGATCTGGATGTCTTGGAGCGGGATGTCAACCACCGTCCTTTCCAGCAATACGGATTCAAAGCTGTGGGTGACTGCACTTCGACACTTACTGACGATGAGCATCGTGCCAATATCCGTCGTGGTATTCAGCACTGTCTGCGTGGTGACGTGTTCCAGATTGTGCTCTCCCGTCGTTTCATTCAGCGATATGAAGGTGATGATTTCAAGCTTTACCGTGCTCTTCGCAGTATCAATCCGTCACCATACCTTTTCTATATGGACTTCGGTGGATTCCGCATCTTCGGTTCAAGTCCCGAAACCCATTGCCGCATTGAGAACCGCACAGCATATATCGACCCTATTGCAGGAACTACACGTCGTACTGGTGATGCAGAGCAGGATCGTCAGAATGCTCTCTATCTCAAGAACGACCCGAAGGAGAATGCCGAGCATGTAATGCTTGTAGATTTGGCTCGTAACGACCTCAGTCGTAATTGTCACGGAGTGAAAGTGGATTTCTACAAAGACATGCAGTTCTACTCACATGTCATCCACCTCGTCAGTCGTGTCAGCGGTACACTCGACGATAATGCAGATCCAATCCGCAGTTTCATTGACACTTTCCCTGCCGGCACACTGAGCGGAGCACCGAAGGTGCGTGCCATGCAACTCATCTCGGAATATGAACCCCATAACCGTGGGGCTTACGGAGGCTGCATCGGCAGTATCGGATTCAATGGTAATATAAACCAAGCCATCACCATCCGTACTTTCGTAAGTCGAAACGGTGAATTGTGGTTCCAAGCCGGTGGTGGTATCGTAGCCAAGAGTAATGTAGAATACGAACTGCAAGAAGTGAACAATAAATTAAGAGCTTTACGTAAAGCTATTACTTTTGCTGAAAGTTTTTAAAAGAAGTATAAAATGAAAATAGTAATAATAGATAACTACGATTCGTTCACTTACAACCTCAGTCACCTTGTCAAGGAGCTGGGAGCTGAAGTGACAGTATATCGTAACGATAAATTCGAACTCTCTTCGTTGCAGCAGTTCGACAAGATAATACTATGACTACATCTTCGAAGGTATGACTTCACCCATAGAGGTAGGTCGCTATCACTCCTGGGTAGTCGATGCAGAGTCACTCCCCTCCTGTCTCGAAGCAACCAGTCTTTCTAACGAAGGATACATCATGTCACTCCGTCATCGTGACTACAACATCCGAGGCATTCAATTTCATCCCGAATCAGTATTAACCCCTCAAGGACGTCAAATCCTTGATAATTGGATAAATCATTGACTCCTAACTCCTAACTATATGAAACAATATCTCATCCGTCTTATCGAAGGTGAAACCCTTACACAGGAAGACACCCACCAGATAATGCTCAACATCGTAGCTGAGCAATACAATGTACAACAGATTGCAGCACTCTTGATGGCTATTCAGACACGGGGTGTAACAGTCGACGAACTGCTCGGATTCCGTCAGGGACTGCTCGATACAGGCAAATATATTAATATGGAAGAATATAACAGTCTCGACATTGTGGGAACAGGTGGTGACAACAAAAACACATTCAACATCTCTACCTGTTCAGCCTTCGTCATTGCAGGTGCCGGATTCAAAGTAACCAAACACGGCAACGGTGGTAGCACATCTGTCAGCGGAGCAAGTAACGTCCTCGCAGAACACGGGGTTAAGTTCACCGATGATCAAGACCAGTTGCGCCGCAGCCTCGACGAATGTAACATCTGTTATTTCCATGCCCCACTCTTTGCTTACGGCATGAAATTCGTCGGTCCCACACGCAAAGCTTTGCAAGTCCCAACCTGTTTCAACCTGCTTGGTCCACTCGTCAATCCGTGCCACCCAAAGAACTCACTTCACGGCACAGCCAACCAATCGCAGCAACGTCTCTACACCAGCATCCATCAGCGATTGGGTGATAACTATGGAGTTGTCACCAGCTACGACGGATATGACGAGATAAGTCTGACGAGTGGTTTCAAGATCTGTACTAAGTACTTCGAGAAAGTGTATACTCCGAAGGACCTCGGTTTCAACTATATCCAACCCGAGGAGATTTACGGAGGTGAGACTCCTGCCGATGCAAAACGTATCTTCGATGCCGTTCTCGAAGGAACAGCTACCGAAAATCAGAAGAACGTTATCCTTGCCAATGCAGCTTGCGGTATAGCCATCATCGACCCGAACCTCAGTATAGAAGATTCTGTAGAGATGGCTCGTGAATCACTTGAAAGTGGTAGAGCAATGGCTGCATTCAAACACTTTGTAGAACTCAATTCGTAACCAAATGAGAGATATATTGGAAGAAATCATAGCTCATAAGCGCTGCGAACTGGAACAGCTCCGAGCACCGAAACCATCACTGCGTGGGGCTATCGTCAACAGTCCGTCGGGCATCATTGCCGAGTTCAAACGCCGTTCCCCCTCCAAGGGATGGATTAAAGAAGAAGGACGTGCCGACATCATCCCACTGAGCTATCAACAAAACGGTGCCGCTGCACTCTCCATACTTACTGACGAACACTACTTCGGTGGCTCCGACGATTTCATTCGTCAGGCTCGCCAGTCGGGTGTCACATTGCCCATACTCTACAAAAATTTCGTCATCGACGAGGCTCAGCTTTATGCCGCAGCACTCTGTGGAGCATCTGCGGTATTGCTTATCGCTGCCTGTCTGAGCAAGGAACGCTGCCGTCAGCTTCTTGAACGGGCACATGAACTGGGACTCGAAGTACTGCTTGAGATGCACTCCGAACC
>CACYGK010000074.1 GCA_902774005.1 uncultured Bacteroidales bacterium
GACCACGGTGACAATCCACAGATTGTGGAAACCATCATAAACTCAAACTTCAACCGAGACTACGAATAGTAATGCGTCATGCCCTATTAATAGTTTTTTCACTAGTATCAGAACATGAAAAGTGTCAAACTACTTTTATTCATAGCATCATTCATTGTATGCAATATGAATATTGTAGCTCAACCTTTCAATGATACAATATCCTCATCGTCAGAGGTAAAGAAAAAGGAAGAAAAACTAGGGCAGAAGCTGCTGAAGCCATTCAAATGGATAGTCAAGAACTGGAACGCATACGACCCGAGGTATTCGTTGCCGTCATTCTATAATTGGACAGGACGACTGCAAAATACGACATCGATGGAATGGATTCACATCGAAAGCGAAGAGGTTAACATGAGGATGCGTTCGATGGTAAGCAATAAGTTCGGTCCGTATTTCGGTTATCGATGGCTTACCTACGGGTTTACCATTGACCTGAATACTATTGGCAAACCGAAGAGGAAGGGAAAGAATGAGTTTTCGCTGTTGATAAATTCCAATCTGCTGTACATTGATATCGTACATCGAAGGACAGGCGGTGATTTCAGGTTTACGAGAATGCTATTCAATGACAGTTCGGGCGAATCGCTCGACCTGAAGGATTACGGAAATGAATACGAAGCAGGTGATATGATAAAGAACAGTGTCACTGGATTCAACCTGAACGTTTTTACGAATCACAAGAAGTATTCTAATCCAGCAGCATTCAGCAAAGGAGCGATTCAATTGCGCTCATGCGGTTCACCGATTGTAGGTTTGGGGTATATGCGACTGAAGACGGAGAGCAATATCAATACTTTGATAAGTGGAATAGCACTGGCTCACGGATTGAAATACAGCATTGCAGACGGTTCACTCACCCCGGAAAGATGGAATGAACTGAAAGAGAAAGCAAGTAACAAGGAAGACGAGAAGGCTCAGTATGAGGTAACGAAGGAATTGTTGGATCTAACATGGAAAAGCACGACGGGTGACGATAATTTATCACGTGGACTGCGTTCAATGCTGTTGACAAAATTTCCCACGCGTACAATAATAGATGACTGGCACCTGCAAGTAGGTTATGCATATAATTTTGTGCTTTCAAGACGTTTTTTACTGGCTCTGTCGCTGGTAGCTTCGCCTGGACTGAAACGCGTCAGGATGGACAATGAGGAGAGTTTGTCATATCGTATGGCTGAGGACTTGAATCAACTTATCTGGAACACAGAGGGCAAGTATATATCGCCCGATGAGTTCAGATATCATTATGACAAGACGAATTTTAGTGTCGACCTGTCGGGGCGTGCAAGTCTGACGTTCAACTTCAACCGCTGGAGGGCTGGACTGATGGTCACATACAACCATTATTTATACAGTCATGGAAGTCTGAAAATTGATAATTCGTATGGCAATGCGTCTCTGTATGTAGGCTACTGCTTTGGCAGAAAGAAACAATTCCGTCACGGCGGTGCAATGCGCGAGGATTATATCAAAGCTGCACTTACGAAGAGTCAGATTGAGGAGATAGAAGATACAATGCCAAAGAGCAATATCAACGATGGCAAAGCGTATCTGTTTGCTGGAGGAAAGAAAACAAAATATCACACGGACGAGTTTAATCTGGCTGTATTCGGATGCGACCTTGTAGCTGGTCCTGACGGAAGATACGGATGGTATGAGATTCAGGACGGCTATGTGGCTCCGGGACAAGATACCGAAGAACGTCTGCGCTCAGGTACTGTTCTCGAAGTGGATGGAAACGGATCATTCCGTTGTGAGGCGGGACACGACAACAGCATACGTGCCGGAAACTGGTGGAAGTCGCAACTTACCATAGACCAGATTCCTAACCACTGGTACCCCGAAATGTTGCACTATGCATTGAAGGGGAAACTTACCCTTTATCTGCAAGGACACATCTTCGGAACTAAAACACCAGTGAAAGTTGAAATTGAAGATTTCTGTGTTAACCACGGAAAGGAGACAAACAGTTTCTATCAGATGGGTATACGTTCTTATAAATCATATTCGTCTTATAGTATCGAGGGACATGCTGAGATAAACGGTTATGATTGCCGTGTGTATATAGAACAGAAGAAACGCGGAAAGCTGACCAACATGTATGTGGCACGATTGTATGAATCAAATAAGAACTGGATGGAACCGATTGACGGCAAACGACCAATCAGTACACTTTCAATACCAGGTACTCACGACTCGGGTACATCAGGACTGCCTGAACAGCCAGCCGCCATCTTCCGTGGCGAACATACTCAGAACTTCTCTATACCCGCACAATTGCTTGACGGCATACGTGCCTTCGATATCCGTCTGAAACGCGACCTGCACTATGGACACACCATGATATGCCGCGACCGATTCGACTCGACAATGGTGGCTTGGGATAAGTTCCTGACAGATTACCCTTCAGAATTCATCATTGCTCTCATAGGTAGCGATGAAGGTAGTAAATGGGACGAAGTACTCACTGAAAACTATAGGAAACTGATTGATAAGTATCCGCACCGCCAATCGACAGTGTACGCGGCAAAATTCTCGTAATACGACGCCAGGAGGAGTGTCCATTTGGCAAACTGTTGAAGTTCACGGATAATGCCGTGTTCGAGTATAACGGATTCTACGTTGAGGATGTTTACAAAGAACACAAGACGTACAAGAAGATCGGCATCGTGGAGCAGCACATACGTGATGCTTATGAGAATAACGACCCGAACAAGTGGTACTTCACATTTAACTCAATTGCATGGTCACCACGTCGCCACAATCCATACAGCTATGCATGGGGCGGCAAGGCAAAGAACATA
>CACYGK010000075.1 GCA_902774005.1 uncultured Bacteroidales bacterium
CCCAGCGTATTGGGATTGGTCATCATCATGGCAGCGATGTTAGGACCTTCCAAAGAGACTAGACGTTCTAGATCTTCTAGATCAACTAGACCGTTTTGAGTCGACTTTACCTCGAGGATTTCCAAACCACAGACAGCAGCAGACGCAGGGTTAGTACCATGAGCCGAGTCGGGGACGATGACCTTCTTGCGCTGGAGGTCTCCACGCGAACGGTGGTAGTTGTCGATGACCATCAGACCCGTCAGTTCACCATGTGCACCGGCATAGGGCTTGAAGGTAAAATGAGCCAAACCGGTCAGTGCACACAACGAACGCTCCAGCAGCATCACCAAGGCACGTGCACCCTCGACCGTATGGTCGGGCTGCAAAGGATGCAGGTTCTGGAACTGCGGCAGGGCTGCCATCTCCTCGTTGATCTTGGGGTTGTACTTCATCGTACACGAACCCAGCGGATAGAAACCCGTATCAACACCAAAGTTATTGTTCGAAAGATTTGTATAATGGCGCACCACTGTCAGTTCGTCACACTCCGGCAACTGTGCATCCTCCGTACGGCGCAAATCCTGAGGTATCCTGTATTCGCCAAAATTATTCTTAGGCAGGCTGTAGCCTTTTCGGCCTTCCTTAGAAAGCTCAAAAATCAGGTTTCCGTATAATCGATTGTTCATATATGTATCCCTTTATCTTATACCTTTATACATTGGCATGATTTCAACCATCCTGTCTATTTCTTCTTTGGAACGCTTCTCTGTTACGGCAAACATAATCTGGTCTTCATCGATTTTGATACCACCATGAATACCATTCATCAGCCAGAAGCCCTGAAGTTTATCAACATCACCATCGAATCGCACCACGAACTCGTTGAAGAACGGTTTGTCGTAAACCAGATGGAAACGACCTGTCTTCAGCAGTTCGTCACAGAGATAATGAGCACCGGCATACGACAACTCGGCAGCCTCCTTCACGCCTTGCTTACCCATCAGTGACATATAAATCGTCACCCACAGGGCCATGAGACTCTGATTACTACAAATGTTCGAGGTAGCCTTCTGACGACGGATATGCTGTTCGCGAGCCTGCAAGGTGAGCACAAAGGCACGCTGTCCACGATTGTCGAGCGTACGACCCACGATACGTCCTGGCATCTTACGAATGAGTTTTTCTGTACAGCACATATAGCCCACGTAGGGACCACCCCACTGCATGGGGATACCCAGCGACTGACCGTCGCCTACAGCAATATCAGCACCCCACTCGCCCGGTGTCTTCAACACGGCAAGGTCGGCAGCAACACTGTCCATGATAAACAACGCCTTCTGTTCGTGGCAAGCCTCAGCGAAGCCAGTGAAGTCTTCGATGATACCATAAACGTTAGGCTGTTGAACGATGACACCGGCGACACCTCCTGTTGAAAGTTGAGAGTTGAGAGCTGAGAGTTTTGTTATGCCGTCTTCGACGGGTAACACAAGCAGTTCGATGCCCTGATGCAGCGCATAGGTCTTAAGCACTTCGAGGGTATTGGGATTCATCGCTCCTGAAACTACCACTTTGTTCTGCTTCTTCCCAGTAGCGACAGCCATCATCATGGCCTCAGCTGCAGCCGTAGTGCCGTCGTACATCGAGGCATTGGAGATGTCCATACCCGTGAGTTCAGTCATCATCGATTGGTACTCGAAGATGTAGTGCAGCGTACCCTGAGAGATTTCTGCCTGATACGGAGTATAGCTGGTCAAGAACTCCGATCGCTGTAACAACTGCGGAATGACGGAAGGCGTATAGTGATCATAGACACCCATACCGGCAAAGCATGTCAGCTGTCGGTTGCCTGAGCATAAGCGTTCGAAGTGCTGGCGCAATTCCTGCTCGCTCATCTCCGAAGGGAGTTGATAGTCACCCTTAAAGCGGATGCTGTCTGGGATTTGGGCATATAAGGCGTCGAGAGAATCGACGCCCACTCTTTCCAGCATTTTTCGCTGGTCATCCTCTGTATGAGGGAAATACTTATACATATTCGTAAAAACGGAATATCGGTATAACGGTATAACAACTATTTATTTCTCACAGAAGGCTGCATAGGCCTTGGCATCCATCAGGTTGTCGAGGTCACCCTTGTCGCTAAGTTGCACTTTGATAATCCAGTTCTCGAAAGCATCCTGATTGATAAGTTCAGGGGTATCCTCAAGATTCTCATTGATTTCAACAACAGTGCCACTGACAGGAGAAATAAGGTCGCTGGCAGCCTTAACACTCTCAACAGCACCAAACTCCTCACCTGCCGTTACCTCGTCATCCACTTCAGGCATATCTACATACACCACATTGCCTAATGCATTCTGGGCATAGTCTGTGATACCAACGAAACCATAGTCACCTTCTACTCTTACAAATTCATGAGACTCTGAGTAGTAGAGTCCTTCCAATACTTTTGCCATACTATTTTATTTTTTATAGTTTTTATTATAAAATTGTTTCTTTACTACTTTTCCAGGGAATACCTTCTATAAAATTGTTTCTTTACTACTTTTCCAGGGAATACCTTCTTGCGAATTTGGATATCCACCTCGGTGTCGAGTTTGGCGAACTGTGTATCAACGAGTGCCATGCAGACGCTCTTGTCTGTCGAGATGGTATGATATCCGGTGGTCACCTCACCAATAGGCTGACCATCCTTCAGTACCACATATCCGTGACGGGGAATAGCCTTATCACTCAGTTCGATACCTACCAGTTTCTTTGCCGGACCTTCTTCCTTCTGACGGGCCAAAGCGTCTTTGCCGATGAACTCATCTTTATCAAGTTTGACAAAGATGCCCAAACCAGCCATGATGGGAGTAATCTCTGCCGACAGTTCGTCGCCATAGAGCGGGAGACCAACCTCAAAGCGCAAGGTATCGCGGCAGCCCAGTCCACAGGGCTTACAGCGTCCCGATGCCACCAGCTTATCCCAACACTCATTAATATAATTAGGTGCAGCATATATTTCAAACCCATCCTCACCCGTATAGCCAGTACGTGAGATGATAACATCCCCTATCTGTTTGAAGGTATAGAATGTCAGGTCGGAACCATCGATTCCCA
>CACYGK010000076.1 GCA_902774005.1 uncultured Bacteroidales bacterium
ACGCACGATGGAAGGCATTGAGATACCTACAGAGACAAGTTCGTTGGTGTCGTCAGTCTCGATGAGTGTCACCATATCGAGGTCGACGAGCGGAAAGAATGTTTTTACGAGTTCGTCAATCTGTCGTTTCGTCATTCGTGAATAGCCATACAGCGGACTGTATGCATCATCGATGAGTTTGAAGATACGCTGTCCGTAGCCGTTTTTGAAGATGTCTTTTTTGCCGTGCAGTTTCTTGATGTGTACATTGTTGCGCTTCATCACGATTTCACCAATCTTCGTATATTTCTCGGGTACTTTCTCTGGAACGGGCATACGCAGTTCGAGCCATTCAACATCCTTCTTGAATCCGAGTTGTTCGATAAACTGGGGGTAGTAGGGGTAGTTGTAGAGGGTGTTCATAGTGCCCAGTTGGTCAAAACCGAAAGTGAGCATACCTTCTTTGTCTGTATCCTTGATGCCCATAGGTCCCTGGATATGATCCATTCCGCGTTCCTTTCCCCATTGTTCAACGGTCTGGATGAGAGCACGGCACACTTCTATGTCTTCGATAAAGTCAATCCATCCGAATCGTACGTTCTTGGTATTCCAGGTCTTGTTTGCTTTGTGGTTGATAATGGCGACCACACGACCTGCTATTTCCCCATCTTTATAAGCGAGGAATAACTGCATTTCGCTGAATTCGCATCCCGGATTCCTCTTTGGGTCGAACGTGTTGCGAAGGTCGAATGCCAGGTCTGGTACGGCATAGGGGTTATCCTTATAGAGTTGGTAGTTGAACTCGATGAATCGGTTCAAATCTTTCTTTGATTCTACTTTGCGTATTTCTATCTTTGACATTTCGCAGATTATTATTTATCTCATTCCCAAGTAGAGTGTCTCGCTCTGAATTACGGAACTGCCTGAGGCAAGTGTGATAGTGAGGGGCACGTCGTGTCCGTGGCGGATGCGTCGGCAATAGATGCGTCCTGAATATCTGACTTTCTGTCCCGGTTCGAGGGAGATAGTCAGAGGTGAGGACACCGTGACGTATTTGCTGTTCTGGGTGTCGAGAGTTATGTAGAGATTATAAAGAGTTCGGTTACCTGTATTCTTAATGTATGTTTCAACCTCGATGGTTTCACCTTTCGACATGTATCCGTCGCCATTACCGTCGAAGTAGGTTATTTCGGATATACTAAGTGGCAGACGGGGCTGTACCGGTGCCGGGGTATTGTAGTTGCTGCTATACGAACTGTTGTCCTGATAACCTTCGTAGTAACTGCGTTCGTTATTCTCCACGCTTTTCTGAATGGCAACACCGAGTGCTGCTCCCACACCCATTCCGATGAGGCTGCCCAGTGCGGCTCCTTGTCCATTATAGTGGTAATATCCTCTGCCGCTGGCTCCACCTATGGCTCCTCCAATGTTGCTGCCTATGGCTGCTCCGGTAAGTCCTGCAACAGCCTGACCAGATGAAGTGCAACTGGTGAGAAGCATTACTGAGGATAGAAATCCTGCAACGATTGTGGCTATATAACTCTTCATAATCGGCGCTTATTGAGAATAAATCGCTGCAAAGGTACGACTTTATCCGAAAATCCGTAACTTTGCACCCCAATAATTATCTTAATAAATATGAAAAGAACGAATATCGCTATATTTGTGTCGGGGAATGGTTCCAATTGTGAGAATCTGATAAGATATTTCAATGGTTCCCAGTTGGTGAATTGTGCGTTGGTTGTGAGTAGCAGAGCTGATGCTTATGCCATAGTAAGAGCAGAAAGCCTGAATGTACCCTGCCGGGTGGTGACGAAGCCACAGTTGGCGGAACCAGACAGTCTGATGCCGTTGCTTAGGGAGTTTGATATCGATTTCATCGTACTTGCCGGTTTTCTTCCCCTTATTCCCGACTATCTGTTAGACGCATTTCCACGTCGTATCATCAATATCCACCCATCGCTGCTACCAAAGTATGGTGGCAAGGGCATGTGGGGACATCACGTTCATGAAGCCGTGAAGGCAGCCGGGGAGAAGGAGACAGGCATGACTGTCCATTATGTGACACCTGTATGCGACGGGGGAGAGATTATAGCTCAGTTCAGTACACCTCTCCTGCCTACCGATTCCGTAGAGGATATAGCGGAAAAGGAGAACCAACTGGAAATGGAACACTACCCCAAAGTGGTGGAACAAGTGGTAATGACCATTGACCATTAATCGTTTCCTTACTTGTGATTCCTGTTGAAGTTTGAGTTTATGATGGTTTCCACAATCTGTGGATTGTCACCGTGGTCATTGTAGAAGTCGAGGAATACGACACCGAAGTCGTTATAGTCTTT
>CACYGK010000077.1 GCA_902774005.1 uncultured Bacteroidales bacterium
ACCACTGCTCGGAAGTTTTTCATCGACAGGAATGACAAGTTCGTGAGGACTGAACACAACACCTTCGTTGAAGTACTCCTTGAAGTCAGCTGCCATATCATTCGGAATGGCATCTACCACGTAAAGGATTCCGTCTGTACACTCAATCGTCTTCTGCGAACCAGCCTTCAACGTACTCAGCATATCGTCGGTCAAGAAATCCTTCAGGTCGTACTTGACACCTTCCTGCATTCCCCTGGAAATTTCCTCGTCGCTATCCACCAGAGACTTCAATGCCTTTGTAGTAAGGGTGACGTGAGTCTTCTCATCTGAATAGCACCATTCCTTCAGTTCTGGTTCATTTAATAAGGCTCCTTCAATAGTTCTAGGAGTAGTGAACACCATTTCTCCTCCATACATGATTTCACCTCGCAGATAGACAAACGGACGGACATAGTATGTGGTCATATACTCCAAATTCTTCAAGCCAGGAAAGTAGAAACTGCCGTATGGCATTTTGCTTGCAGGAACGTTCCGGCACGACAGCGTGTATGATTTCTGTTCATCGTTATACTCCAGCATGTCGAAATCGACAATATAAAAATCATACCCGTTTATCATTCCACCCCAGAATATATTTACCCACTGTGGAACATCGACTATATCCTCTGACACCTGAGGGTGCGGACTCTTGGAAATACAATATCCGAAATTGCTTCCATACATTCTGGTTGCCTCACTCGGCATAGCCTTGATTAAAGCAGAGTTGTAGCTGGTAGCGTATGACACACCATATAAGTCCTGATTTTCCTCTTCGGTGTACTGCTTCGTAAATTCGTTATACACCGTACCTCTTCCTCCTATGAAGTTGAAGGAAATCTTGTCGAAGGATGATATGTTTTGTATTTCCGTCCCTCCTTCGTCGTTCAGCATTTCCACACTGAAAGTTGTGCGTATGGGATTCTGTGCCGACAGACTCATGCAGACTGTCAGAAGCCCTATGAATATAAAGTTATGTTTAAACATAATATGTTTCGTTTTAGGTTTGTAAAATTGTCATTATCTGATTACCAGCGGTCTTCCACGAAATATTCATTATCATATACAGTAACCGGTACAATCTCGATATAGTCCATAGCCATTGTCATGTCCGTACCTGGTATCAACTGCTGGAAACGTACGTAATGGTCACTTTCTCCATTGCTGTAGAACGTACCGATTATCCTGCGGAGAGTAGTTGGTGTGTCGCGGAAGCATGTACCTTGCATTCCACCACTTTCAGAGGAAGCAGAATAGTAAGACTGCGGTCCTTTCATCCATCCCTTCTTTCGTGAAATACGGTCGAATATCACAATACCTTCTTCATCACCCAGCGATGAATCGGATTTCCATCCGAACATATCTGTACCACTTGGTCGGAAATCAACTATCTCGGTAGGTATATTATCTATATAGCATGCAACCATTCCACGATCATTAAAACTCACACAAGTACCCAGTCGCAACTCGTACTTGCCCGCCGGTACGGGTGGCAGTTTCACCGTCACATCAAATTTTCCCTTTGCAAGTACTTCGTCTCCTCCGTACGACCAGAAACTGAGTGTACGGGGACGTACATGCAGATGGGTACGGTTATCAAAACTTATGTTCTCTGCCGAACCGGGCTTAAAGCCGAGACAGGTCTGTTTGTTATTATGATTGGATGTTGCGTCCCATGTACCATATTTACCACCCTCATTTGAAGACCTGGTATAATGTCCGCGGGCACCACTTGTAATGAAGTCGGGCGAAAGTGAGGAACAGTCGATACGCATCCTGTCGTTAAACACAACCTGCTGAGTCTCCTGTCCATAAGCAATTATCTGGTCAACATAATGGTATATACCGTTTATCGCATTGTTGTCAGCAGTCATCTCGTTCGGAGGAGTAACCTTGGCTCCCCGTACGAATCCTCCCCTTTCGTCAGCCCTTGACTGAACACCGCGGCGGTTAACGTACAGACCTGTCTGTGTACCGCTTGGGAAAGACAGCTTCATGGTAGAATAAGGCATGCATGTCTCGTACCAGTCAGCAATATCCCACTTCCGGCGGTTCCAGTTTATTGCAAGTGTAGAACCTACACCGTCAACTTCCGTCAACTGGTAATATCCGGCTTTGAACGGCAGAATATGGTATGCAACAAAACGGTTCAGCGAATTACGCAGATTCTTCACATCCGTTATGTATGAATCCTCGGGGTATATCGGGTCATATACCTGCTTGCAAACACCGTGTGAGCTATATATCTTCTCTCCATGTATGCAACATTGTCATACTCAGTTGCCGTAGGTATGACAAGGTGATCGTTAGTCCAGTCAATCGAGTCGCTGCCGACGGAATAGTTCTTGTCTATATAGCATTTCAGCGATTCAACCCACCCTGTCTCTTCCAGTGCCTGGTAGAAAAGGCTTATCGATTCGTCAGCCTTCAGCAGCAGGGACAAGGAACTTGGTTCTTCCTGCGAGCTTTGACGAATGCTGACAACCTTCGACAACGGTATTACCTCCCCCTGGATATTTATAAATTCCTGTGCAACTGCCGACTGGAAGGTCATTGCACATGCGCAAAGTGCATATATAATCTTGTTTTTCATCGTTTCTGGATTTTTATAGATTTCACATTACCAATATTAATAATGTATGTTCCTGAAGGCTGATTGCTGAATGTGATATCGGCACCGTCCGGCTGAGGAGATACAATAGGCGAAACCATCTGTCCGCCGACAGAATATACGTGTATGGCTGTTTCGGAGGCAATGCCGCGTACCTTTACGGTAACACCATCTGTGAACCATACCGTGATACCTGCATTGTCTTCCTGCTCCGTCACTTCCTCTATCTCTGTTACATCTCTTTCCACGAACGAGTAACTCTCTATCTTACCCGACTCGTATTCAGTCAGAAGTCCCTTCGAATAAATTCTCGTAACGTCTTGCTGGAAGGTAACAGTAGGATGGTCGGCAACTACATACGTATCGACCTTGCCATCAGTCAGACTGACACGCATAATGTACTCCGCTTCGTCTGCATCCATCCCAATGCTGACGATACACACGGCAAAAAGAAGTAGAAGTTTCTTCATAGTGGTTAGGTTTTAATGATATTAGTATTTACCCTGCAAAAATATAGGTTTTCAGTATCTTCACAAAATTACAAAGCATTTATTTGAAATCATTTTTCATCAAAAAA
>CACYGK010000078.1 GCA_902774005.1 uncultured Bacteroidales bacterium
GAGGGTGAAATCGGCGAACTCGTCCTCACTACCCTGAAGCGCGAAGCAATGCCTCTGCTCCGCTATCGCACACGCGACCTTACACGAGTACTCGGACACAGTTGTCCTTGCGGACGCAACCACGTACGTCTTGACCGTATGCGCGGACGCAGCGACGACATGATGGTGCTCCGTGGTGTAAACATCTTCCCAATCCAGATAGAGAAGATACTTATGCAGTTCCCCGAACTGGCAAACAACTACCTCATCACACTTACTACCGACGAGGACAACGACAACATGACAGTAGAAGTTGAACTCGAAGACATGTTCACCGACGACTACGCACGTCTGCAGGCACTCAACAAGACTGTGACCCGTGCCTTGAAGGACGAGATTCTGCTCACCCCGCACGTCAAGTTTGTAGCAAAAGGTTCATTGCCCGTAAGCGAAGGTAAAGCCGTACGTGTAGTAGATAAGAGAAAAGTATATCAATAAGCGGTTAGCGGTTCTTAACCCTTTAAACTCTTAAACTTCTTAAACTCTTACAAGCATTATGACAATCAAACAAATATCAATATTCATCGAGAACAAATCGGGCACACTTCTGAAAGTGCTCAACGTTCTGAAAGAGGCAAACATCCAAATCATAGCCTCAACAATTAGTGACACAGTGGAGTACGGCATCTATCGTATCATCTGCGATAATCCGACAAAGGCTATCAGTCTGTTGAAAGAGCGCGGCATCAGTGCCATCAGCAACGACGTGTTTGCCATAGAACTTGACGACACACCCGGACAGGCAGCTTCTGCCATACAGTACTTTGCTGAAGCAGGTATCAATATCAGTTATATGTACTCCTTCCTCGTCGCAGGTAAGGGTATACTCATACTGCGCACCAATGATACGGAGAAGACACAGGAGATTATAGCCTTGAAGAAACTGAAGACCTATGACCTTGCTTGAACGGCTTAACACTACCGACCGCTTTGCAGCAAGCATAGGAGCAAGGTTGACAGAAGTGCGTGATGGCTATGCCAAAGCAGAACTGACGGTAGAGGAGCGACATCTTAACGGTGCAGGAGTGTGTCAGGGAGGGGTGATATACACCCTCGCTGACCTTTCCTTTGCAGCCGTAGCCAATTGTCACGGAGTTTTGACACTCGGCATCTCTAACACAGTTACGTTCCTAAAGTCGGCACAACTGGGCGATCACATCACAGCTGAATGCAGGGAGACGTTCGACCATCATCGCCTACCCTACTGCGATATGCAGATTCGCAACCAGCACGGGGAGTTACTGGCATGTATGACAGGACTTGCCTGCCGGGTAAAGAAAGACTTTGATTTCGATTCGCTGATGTAGATGAAAAACTAGAAATGCAAACTCCACTTTGCAAAAGCATGGCTTTCATGTTACTCTTGATACAAATTATCAAGAAATAATAATGTACACGCACGGACATTGTCTTTTTATTTGCAATATTTGCATACTGCCAAGTATGGGAAACTGACAAAATTAAAACCCAAAAACAACAAAACAACCAATATTAATAACTAAAACATTTAATGCTTATGAAGAAAATCTACTCTTTCTTTCTGATGCTTGCACTCACATGTGTAAGTACAGCATGGGCTTATGATGTAAACATCACAAGCGACCCAGAGAACAACTATTTCAGCGGTTCTCAGTCATTCCCTATAGCAGACATCATCTCTGGACTTGGTCTTGCAGATGAAGAAGCTTTAGCTGAGCTCGTTAACAACAATGATGCCGTTTTCATCGTACCGGCAGAAGGCGGTCCTTCAAACACCTATACTGGTAATCACAACGAATTCTGGATGAATACAGAAGGTGTTGCCCAAGGCTATGGCGATGAAGGTACTTGTTGGTATGCAGGTATCTACTATGACCCTGCAGGTGTGGACGATGAGACTCAAGAGCCTTACGACTCTGAATTCTACGTTAAGGTAGGTCAGATGCCTAACTTCTTCAAGCAGATTTATACAGACAGCGACCTCGCATGTGTACTTCGACTCTATAACGGCAATGGTTTCCTTGAATTCAATGTCAACCTCCATGTTAACGCTGCTCCA
>CACYGK010000079.1 GCA_902774005.1 uncultured Bacteroidales bacterium
ATCCTCCGCTTGACGAACATGGAACTGAAAGGTCTTTAGCATTTTGTCATTTTTTGATAATTATTTTTTGATAATTCAAATAAAAGCATTATCTTTGCAGGAAAAAGTAAGAAGATATGATTGGTAATCCTTTTGTAACAAATGGCTATGCTGGGCCAGAATACTTCTGCGACCGCGTTGACGAGACAGCTATGCTCACCAACCTCCTGACCAACGGTAATAACGTTGCACTGATGTCACCACGTCGTGTGGGCAAGACAGACCTGATACGGCATAGTTTTCAACAAGAGAGAATCAAAGAAGACTATTACTGTTTCCTCATTGATATCTATGCCACCAACTCGTTGCATGATTTCGTCAGCGTATTCGGCAAGTCCATCCTTGACGCTCTAAAGCCTAAAGGACGCAGAGTTTGGGAAGGTTTTCTGAATGCGCTGTTGTCAGTACGCTCTGAAATATCCTTTGATATCAATGGTAATCCCGTGTGGGGCCTGGGTGTTGGAGCGATGGTTCCTCCGCAGGTAACACTCGACGAGATATTCGCCTATCTGGATGCGGCAGAGAAACACTGCCTGGTAGCCATCGATGAGTTCCAGCAGATTCTCTACTATAATGACCATCAGAATGTGGAGGCTGCCTTGCGTACGCAGATTCAGAAATGTACGAATGCCAACTTCATCTTTGCCGGTTCACAGCGTCACATGATGAGTGAAATGTTTCTTTCTCCCTCACGTCCTTTCTACCAGTCGGTAATGCCCATGAGTCTCGAGGCTATTCCGTTGGACCGTTACTGGGCATTTGCAGAGCCGCAGTTTGCAAAAAATGGTGACCGACGAATCTCCTACGAGGTAGTGGCTTCTGTTTATCAGCGGTTTGAGGGTATCACAGCCAATGTGCAACGCATTATGAACATGCTCTACATGTTGACGCCAAAGGGAGAAACTTGTGGAATGGAAATGATTGACACAGCCATTGACACCTATCTGCAATTGTCGTCGGCATACTATAGTGAGTTGTTGCGCCAGATGCCAGAGAAGCAGCGTAATGTATTTCTGGCCATTGCTGCTGAAGGACAGGTAAAAAGCATTTCGGGTGGCAAGTTCGTTCACAAATACCGTCTTCCATCCACCAGTTCTGTGGTATCTGCCGTCAAAGGGCTGTTAGAGAAAGACTTTATCACTCAGAACGACAATGTTTACAGCGTCTATGACCGCTTCTTCCAGCTCTGGATAGAGAAAAAGCTACAATCCTAATTCTGAGCGATTAGACCAAAAGAACAGCATCCGTAGAATTGGATTCTAAATGGTTATTCGTCCTGAAAGTCGAGCGTCAACTGTTGTTCTTCTGCAGCCTTCTTCTGCTGGGCTTTGGAGAGCAGCAGAGGGCGCAGGCGTTCAGGGCGTAGTTCGTTGATGCCGATGATGGGCTGGGAGAAGGAAGAGGTGAGCTCTCCACAGGTGATGAAATACTTGGCTTTCTTCATTACCACACCCATTTTTTTTAGATGGTAGGAGGTGATGCGGTTAAAACGGCGCGAGTTGACGATGAGTACGGCCGACTTCACACCGATACCAGGTACGCGCAGGATGTCCTCGTAAGACGCGCTGTTGATATCCACAGGGAAGAACTCAGGATGCCGCAAGGCCCAGCCGAGTTTGGGATCAACATCGAGGTCGAGGTGCGTGTGCTTGTCATCTACTATCTCATCAACCTTAAAATGATAGAAGCGCATGAGCCAGTCGGCCTGATAGAGACGGTTCTCGCGCACCAAGGGTGGTTGTTTCAAGACAGGCAGACGAGGGTCGTAGGTGTTCACGCTGACATAGCCGCTGTAGTAGACACGCCGCATGGTGGGTTGCTGGTACATGGTGTTCGACATCTTCAGGATATCAAGGTCGCTCTCGTTCGTAGCCCCCACAATCATCTGCGTGGATTGTCCTGCAGGCACGAAGCGGGGCGCATGATGGAACTTCTTGCGGTCTTCCTTGTTCTCAAGTACGCCCTGCTGAATCTGCTTCATCGGTAGGAAGATGCTCTTATGATCCTTTTCGGGTGCCAGGTCGGCATAACGTCCAGCCTCTTGCAGTAGTTCTTGCGAAGCCCCAGGAATGGTCTTCAGGTGGATATAGCCGTTAAACTTGTGCACAGTTCGCAAATCACGAACGATGGCGGTGAGTCGTTCCATCGTGTAGTCAGGATTGCGCACCACTCCACTCGACAGAAACAGTCCTTCGATATAGTTGCGGCGATAGAACTCCATGGTGATCTCTTCGAGTTCGGAGACGGAGAGCGTGGCCCGCTGGATGTCGTTGGTACGACGGTTGATGCAGTAGGCGCAGTCGTACATGCAGTAGTTGGTCAGCATGACC
>CACYGK010000080.1 GCA_902774005.1 uncultured Bacteroidales bacterium
GTCAACCGCAAACCGTCATACGTTCATCTGCCAACAAACTCGGTGAGTTCGTTCCGAATGCTCACTGAATTTGTTCTTGCTGACTGCATGACCATTTGCTCTAATGGCTGACGGCAGACCAGAGGACTTCATTTCCCAACCCTTATTTCCTGACACTAAATACTACGTTCAGTCAATTTGTATAACGTGAACGAGTCTTACTTTGGCTTATAACCTACGCCCACACCATAAAGCCATCAGTCCTGTTCCCCATAGAAAGACTTTCCATTCATGTCAGCAAAGCATGACGTGAGAGAAAAGTCACTCTACGGGGAATGTGCAACCGCAAACCGTCATTCGGTTATCTTCGAACAAATACGGTGAGATCGTTCCGAATGCTCACTGAATTTGTTCTTGCTGACCGCACGACCATTTGCCGGGGAGGTTGCCAGGCAGTCCTGAAGGCTTATTCCCATCCCTTCCTTCCTACACTAAGGCTACGCTCCGTCCATCTCTACACTGTGAACGCTGTGAACAGGTCTTCTTTACATTATAGCCAACGCCCACACCATGCCAGGGCCGACAGTGACAGTTTCTGCCTATAAGCGGACTTTTGTTCTTGGTCGAGATGACTAATAAAAAAGCCCACTTGCAGAAAGGCGGTGGTGAGAAGATTCCTCCAGCCTTTGCCAGTAAGGGTGGGGAAGGAACTAAACACTCCTTCCTCACCTTTACCGGCTTTTCGGCTGTATGACACTTCTCTGTACCACCACTGGCTGTGACCGCCAGCCTTGGCATCCCGCCCATACTGTTATACTCCGATTATCTTCCTGTCGCCGTCTGTGATTCCGGGATTCTTTTTCTGCGAAGTTACCGTGTCCCTCGCAATCTGCAAGTCGTGCCTTGTGAACAATCTTCCTTTTCTGCTGAAAAGAGTATTCTTCACGCCAGACTTGCCTGTATAGCTCTGGACACACTTGAAAGGGAAATAAAAAGTTTCAGAACTATGGCAACAAACAACATTCAAAACCGCCTGATTACTCCAGAACTGGAAGAGGCACTGAAGAGCTATCCTCTCTATTCACAGGATGGCAAGAAGAAGGATGCAACCTGCATCGTAGTATTTTCACTCGGCAATGTACGCTGGTATATTATGGAAGGACAGCGCGAAGGTGATGACTTCACTTTCTATGGTATCGTGGCAGGCTTACAGGAAACGGAGTATGGCTATGCTTCTGCTAATGAAATGGCAGGCAGTTTAAGCCCTGCAACCTCTCTGAGATTGAGGATGAAGAGCTGCAGGAGTTCCTTTCCCGTCTCTATGACAAAGACTGATGTATAACCAATAAACATAGAAGATTATGAAGATTATCGTAATGAACAGCGCAGATACGCGCATTGAGGTTTTGAGCGTCCCCGACAATATGCCGGAGGAGGACATCGAGTTATTCCTGGCAGAGCATGACTATTCGCTCAACAACATTTCTTGGATGGCTGCACCCGTTGACTTTGTGCCGGTGCAGTTCCATGAGTTCGACTTTGAGAATGATGTGGAAACACACACCGTGAGACATGGACGGTTGAAGGATTTCTCCATCTATGACAGTGTTCAGGAGGTGAAGCATCGTGAGCAGGAAGAGCTGGCCGAAGCACTCCGTCAGCATGGCGAGAAGGTTGATGAGGGCTATGAGTGGCATTTCGAGGGAGAATGTCCTATCGTGGCAGCTTACGACTACGACGAGCCTTGCGACGTGGTAGTACTTTCTGTGAGAGTGGATAAGAACGGCACACTGACCATCATCGGCGATGAGAAAAACGACAGGGGCAATGAGCATGAGATTTGTGCAAATGATATTTTTGCGGGGCACATGGATTTTATAACCTCAGAGATAGGATAGCACACCATGGGGATAGGTGGCGGACAAGCTGCCTGTTCCCTTTTACAATTTAGCGACATGAGACAGATATTCGTAGTTTACGAGACGGACGCATGGCACAGCACGAGCCATCGTGAATGTGCAGGGGTGTTCACCAGCAAATGGGCTGCCGTGAATGCCATTGTGATGAACCACCGCATAGAGCTGGACGAGTTCTTCAGTGAGGAAGAGATTAGAAAGACCTCAAAGCGGGTACTTGAACGCGAGGTAAGGCGCAGACTCCGCAAGGAGCTGGAATTTGCCTATCAGACACAGGGCTATGAGACCAACTACGACATCGAGGTCTGGAACATCAATGAGTGGTATCTGACAAAATATTAAGCGGTATGAAAAACAGAGAGCGTAAATCAATGATAGAGCAGTGGGTCACAGAGATAAACCCAAAGGCCATCCTCCGCGCTGCCGATGCCCGTTGTGGGGCAAGGTATGCCGTCTATGTGGTGCCAGCACCAGGAGAGTTCGGTACACGTTGCACGGACTACCTGCCGCTGGAGCAGCTGGAGCAGTACCTGTTAGGCGTATTCTATGCCAATGAGTTCAACAAGCTCATAGGCAGAAAGACAGGATGATGCGAAGCCCATGCGGCATCGCCCTCCTGACTCTACAGTCCGAAGGGCGATGCAACTATTCTATAAACTTTGTAGGTCAACTCTTATACCTTGACAGGAACTGTTATAGCTTGTCTGGTTCGCCATCGCTTGCGGTCGCTAACAGTTGTTACCGATCGTTACCGACTGTTATACATCGGTGTACATTGCTGTCCACCGAAGTACACTATAATCCACCGAAGTACGGTGTACATTGCTGTCCACCGAAGTACACTATAATCCACCGAAGTAAACTGTTGTAGTCCACTGAAGTACACTATAGTCCACCGAAGTACACTGTTGTAGTTCATCGAAGTACACTATAGTTCACCTCAGTACATCGGAGTACACTCTTATAATGATCCTGTTTCCCAGGTCCTTGTCGCCCGCGTGATTCCGGGAATCTTTTTCTGCGAAGTTACCGTGTCCGCTGCAATCTGCAAGTCGTGCCTTATGAACAATCTTCCTTTTCCTCAGAAAAGAGTATTCTTCATGTCAGACTTGCCTGTTTTGCATCAGCCACACTTCGGAAAGCAGAAAAATCTTCCCGATCACTTGGCCGAAAGGCTTCAAA